>DASWNS010000023.1:0-12147 GCA_036399115.1 Pyrinomonadaceae bacterium
GCTACGAGAGCGAGCGCGGCCACAGCGGAGCCGCAGACGAATGGCACGACCGCAGCGTCGGCATCAAAGAGCCGCTCGCCAAAGGCGTCAACAAGTGGATGCCCGAAGAGTTGATGAACCTCGCGGAGCGGTCAACGAAGAAGTGACAGGTGACGAGAAAGAAAAGTAATGAGTGATGAGTAATGAGTGATGAGTTAAGACAAAAGCCTTATCTTTGACTCATCACTCATCACTCATCACTTCTTCCTCGTCACTGGTTTGAGGTTGCTATGAGTTTTCTGAGCGGCTTGATGAGGGATGCGGATTACCAGCGCGAAGAGCCGCGCCCGGCGGAGGCGTTCGAGGACGGCGAGATCGTCATCAGCCCCGACACGCGGCGCGAGAAGCGTCTGCCGCCCGGCCAGACGCGCACACGTAAGTGGCCTGTGCTCGACGCGCACGGCACGCCGGAGATTGATCTGGCGAATTGGGAGTTTGCCGTCGAAGGTCTGGTGGAGAGGCCGCAGGCGTGGTCGCTCGACGAATTCCTCGCCTTGCCCGCAACCAAAGTTTATGCGGACTTTCATTGCGTGACGCGCTGGTCGCGCCTCGACAACGTGTGGGGCGGCGTGGCGACGCGCGAGATCGCAAAGATCGCCGGGATCAAACCGGAAGCGAAATACGTGCTCGCGCTCGCTTACGATTACGGCTGGACGACGAACATCCCGCTCGAATATTTCCTCGCCGAAGATTCGCTCGTCGCCTGGTCGCACGACGGCGAGCCGATCCGTCCTGAACACGGCGGCCCCGCGCGTCTCATCATCCCGCAACTCTACGCCTGGAAGTCTGCCAAGTGGATCAAGGGCTTGCGCTTTCTCGCCGAAGACCGCGCGGGCTTCTGGGAGGAGGGCGGCTACCACATGCGCGGCGTCCCCTGGAACGGGAGCGACGGCGAACGCTTCCGCTACGAATAAGGCAGTGACGGGTGACAAGTTAAAAAGACGTAAATTGTGAACCGTAAATTTTGAATAGAGAAAACCTGCTTTCTTCTATTCACGATTCACGATTCATTTGTCTTTCACTCGTCACTTGTCACTCGTCACTTGTCACTGTCTTCTATGTTTCTTCAACTGCCAACGCCCGCCCCGACGCCGACGCCTCCGCCGACGCTCAGGGAAGTTTTCGCGCAGTTACACGCCGATCTGATGCGCGCTCTGCCCGGCATGTTCCGGGGCGTGCTGGTCTTCCTCGTCTTCTGGGTCGTGGCGACGGCGGGGCGGCGTGTGATCGCTCTGGCCGCGCCGCGCGTGCGTGCCGACACGGGCGTCGTGTTGCTGCTCTCCAGAGTCTATTATTACGGCATTCTCATCTTCGGCATCGTCACCGCGCTCGGCGCGGCGGGCTTGAACGTGAGCGCGCTCGTGACGGGTCTGGGCTTGACGGGCTTTGCGCTCGGCTTCGCCTTGAAAGACGTGCTCTCGAACCTGTTGTCGGGCATCATGCTGCTGCTCTATCGCCCCTTCAATATCGGCGATCTCATCAGGATGGGCGAGTATGAGGGGACGATTGAGACGATCCGCATGCGCGATACGCTCGTGCGCGCCGCCGACGGGCGGCTCATCGTCATCCCCAACACCAAACTGATCACGGAAGTCGTCGTCAACAACACGCGCGCCCGTCAAAACGCCTCACCACGCGACCCGGACGCCCCCCGCCCCGCCTCCGCGCCGCTCGCACCCGCCCCGGAAGAAGACGAATACTGGCAACCTCCGCAACACTAATTTTACATTCTTAACGCAACCGCGCACCACCTGGATCGTATCTAAATACCAAAGATACGAGGTAGTTGATCTGATCGAGAACAACTGGGAAAATAGAGCTATTTTTATCAACAGAGGTGCAGCATATGAGTAACAGAATTCTTAACACACAACCGAGTCCGGCGAAGTTGAACCGGCTGGCGCGGCTGCTTTGTGCGCTGGTCGTGTCGTTTATCTTCGTGGGGTGCAATTCGACGGGTTCTAAGGCGACGGAGATCAATAACCCGCAGGTTAACTTCGCGCCGAGCACGGCGACCGCCGCCACCGCCGCCGCACAGAACTCCTACGCCGATGTGGTGGCGCGCGTCGCCCCGGCGGTCGTCACGGTGCGCTCCGAGCGGCGCGGGCGCGCGGCGCAGCAGCACCCGTTCATGGACGACCCGATGTTCCGCGAGTTCTTCGGGCAGCGCATGCCAAACTCGCCGCAGACGCCGCGCCGCGAAGAGGGTTTAGGCTCCGGCGTCATCGTCACGGGCGACGGCTACATTTTGACGAACCATCACGTCGTTGACGGCGCGGACGAGATTCGGGTTGAGATGACCGACCGCCGCGTGCTGACGGCGAAAATTGTCGGCACCGATCCGCCGTCCGACCTCGCGGTCTTGAAGGTCGAGGCGACGAACCTGCCGGTCTTGCCCCTCGGCGACTCGGACAAGGTGCGTGTCGGCGACATCGCGCTCGCCGTGGGCAACCCGCTCGGCATCGGCCAGACCGTGACCTCCGGCATCATCTCCGCCAAGGAGCGCACGACCTCCGGTGTCGGCGACGGCAGCTTCGCCAACTTCATCCAGACCGACGCGCCGATCAATCGCGGCAACTCCGGCGGCGCGCTCGTCAACACGAGCGGCGAACTGATCGGCATCAACTCGCAGATTCTCTCGCCCACGGGCGGCAGCATCGGCATCGGCTTTGCCATCCCGTCGAACATGGCGAAGGGCGTGATGGATCAACTCGTCAAGGGCGGCAAAGTGCGTCGCGGCCAACTCGGCATCCAGATTCAGGAGGTCACTTCGGACATCGCTGCGAGCCTCGATCTGAAAGAAGTGCGCGGCGTCATTATCGGCGCGGTCACGCCGGGCAGCGCGGGCGAGCGCGCCGGGCTGAAACAGGGCGACGTGATCACGTCCGTCAACGGCGCGGCGGTCAACGATGTCAACGCCCTGCGCAATCGTATCGCGAGCACCGCGCCGGGCACGGACGTGACGCTCACGGTCGTGCGTGAAGGCCGCGAACAGCAGGTGCGCGCCACGCTCGGAGAGTTCACGCAAACCGCACGGAGCGGCGACGAACAGGGCGACTCGGATTCGGGTAACGGGAACGGCGCGGGCGAGAGCACCGGACGACTCGGCATCCGCGTGCAGCCGATCACGCCCGAACTCGCCAGCGAGTTGCAACTGCAATCGGGCGCACAGGGCGTGGTCGTGGCCGAAGTTGACCCGGCGGGTCCCGCCGCCGACGCCGGACTCCAGCGCGGCGACGTGATCGTGCAGGTCAACCGTCAACCCGTGCGCACGGGCGCAGGCTTGAACGAGGCCGTCGGGCGCAGCGGCACGCGCCCCGTCCTCCTGCTCGTCAATCGTCGCGGCACGACCGTGTTTCTCACGGTGAGGCCGCGCTCGTAAAGCAGCAGGCGGCGTTTAAGAAGTTAGTAAAAACTTAGAAGGTGAAGGGGACAAGCGCGTCTTGCGCCGTCCGCTTCACCTTCTGGTTTTATGGCGGCGATAGATTGCCGGGCGCGCGAAAGCAATCACTATAGTTTTACCTTTTCGTGTCAGACAGGCTTTAGCCGGACGTTGATGTTATACTGCTCTCAACTCCCGTAAACGATTGAGCCTGAATTTTCGGAGCACGCTTCTCGTCTCTCACGAAGAACGAGTTTTCATTTGAAGATGCCTGTCAACGAAACACCAGCCGCCACGGCAGCAGCAGCGGGTGCGCCCCGCGCTAAAGCCGACGCCGTGCCCAGAGATGCCGCCGCCGTCATCCTCGTGCGCGAGGTTGAGGGCGAGCCGCAGGTTTTCTGGGCGCGGCGCAGCGAACGCATGGCCTTTCTCGGCGGCTTCTACGCCTTCCCTGGCGGGCAGCGCGATGCGGAAGATGCGGAAACTCCGGTCGAAAACTCGGCTGACGCGGAAGAGGCTGCGATGATCGCGTGCGCGGCGCGCGAGTTGTTCGAAGAACTCGGCGTGCTCGTCGCGCGTGGCGCGGAACATCTGACGCGAGGCCAACTCGCCTCCGTCCTCGACGATCTCACGTCCGCCCGCATGACCTTCCCGCAACTGCTCGCGCACTACGGCCTGCAACTCGACGCGCGCGATTTCACCTACGCCGGGCGTTGGGTGACGCCGCCTTTCAGCCCGCGCCGCTTCGACACCTGGTTCTTTCTCGCGCGCTGCCCGCGCAAGCAGGAGCCTCAGGTGCGCACGGCGGAGTTTGAGTCGGGCGAATGGACGCGTGCGAAGGATGGCGTCAGCCGTTGGGAGGATTGCGATGCGCTCGTCGCGCCGCCCGTGCTGCACGCGCTGAAAGTTTTGCGCGAAGGGTTGACGGAAGATTTGGTCGAACGTTTTTTGAGCGTGCCGCAGGCGCAGCGTCAACCTGTGCGCCGCATCGAGTTCATGCCCGGCTTCATCTGCTTTCCCGTGCGCACGCCGACGAAGCCGCCCGCCACGCACACGAACGCCTACATCGTCGGTCACGGCGAACTCGTCATACTCGATCCCGGCTCGCCCGACGCGGGCGAACAAGCGGAACTCGCCGCCTGCATAGACGCGCTTCTGGCGGAAGGCCGACGCGTGCTTGAGATCATCCTGACGCATCATCACCCGGACCACGTCGCGGGCGTGGACGCGCTTCGACAGCATCTCGGCGGGCGCGTGCGGGTCGCCGCGCATCAACTGACTGCCGATGCCTTACGCGGGCGCGTCTCCGTGGACCGCTTCATCGAAGACGGAGACGAGATCAAACTCGCGGGTGAGCCTGCGCTCTCCCTGCGCGCGATGCACACGCCGGGACACACGCGCGGCCATCTCAGCTTTTACGAAGAACGGACGGGCGCGCTCATCACGGGCGACAACATTCTCGGCCTCGGCTCGGTTCTCATCGATCCGCCCGAAGGCAACATGATTGACTATCTCGCGTCGCTCGAACGCTACCGCGCGCTCTTACCGAAGATCAAAGTTCTCTTCGGCGGGCACGGCGCGGCGGTCGCCAGCCCACGCGCGAAGATCGAGGAATACATCGCGCACAGGCTCGAACGCGAGGAGCATATTCTGCAAGCCGTGCGTGCGGGCGCATCTTCGCCGCCGGAGATCGTCCGGCGCGTCTACACGGACGTAAACCCGAAGGCTCACGCGCTGGCCGAGCGCGCCGTCCTCGCGCATCTCGAAAAGCTCGAAGCGGAGAAGTTGATCGCGCAGACAGGCGACGGCAACTTTGTCGCTCACGATGCGAACACGCGGGCGGCGGGTTGAGCCGTTTCGCAAAACTCGAAGTTTAATCGTCTGCAAAACCGTGTACGGAGGGCGATGAATTTCTGGCAGGGAAAGAGAGTGCTGGCATCTCCCTTGAGAATGTGAAAATGAGGCGTTGAGCATCAGGCGCGCGTGCCTCTCCGTTTCTCATTTTCCGTTTCTCGACGAGAACGGTTTCACAGAGGCATCTGCGCAGGCAGCAATTATTCAAACGACAAGGAACGAATTTCAAACGATGGCACAGGCAAAGACTTTAGGCGAGTTGAAACGACAGAACTACAACGCCGGGCGCACGGTCAAGGATGAACTGCGCGCGAACCTCATCGCTAAACTGCGCGCGGGCGAGCGCATCTTCCCCGGCATCGTCGGCTACGACGAGACGGTCGTGCCGCAGATCGTGAACGCCATCCTCGCGCGCCACAACCTGATCCTGCTCGGACTTCGCGGTCAGGCCAAGAGCCGCATCATCCGCCAGTTGACGAACCTGCTCGACGAGCGTATTCCCGCCATCGCCGGTTCGGAAGTCAACGACGATCCGTTTCGCCCGATCAGCGCGTATGGTCGCCAGTTGATCGAAGAGTTGGGCGACGAGACGCCGGTTGCGTGGATCGAACGCGACGCGCGCTTCGTCGAAAAACTCGCCACGCCCGACGTGACCATCGCAGACATCATCGGCGACGTTGATCCGATCAAAGCCGCGAAGGGCGGCCATCTCTTAAGCGACGAACTCACGATTCATTACGGCCTCCTGCCCCGCGCCAATCGCGGCATCTTCGCCATCAACGAACTGCCCGACCTCGCCGGAAAAATTCAGGTCGGCCTCTTCAACATCATGCAGGAGGGCGACGTGCAGATTAAAGGCTACCCCGTGCGCCTGCGGTTGGACGTGATGCTCGTCTTCTCCGCTAACCCCGAAGACTACACGGCGCGCGGCAAGATCATCACGCCCTTGAAAGACCGCATCGGCGCGGAAGTCTCCACGCACTACCCGGCAGACCTCCAACTCGGCGTCGAGATCACGAAGCAGGAAGCCTGGACGAAGCGCGAAGACTTCGCCGGACGTCTGCGCGTGCCCGACTTCATACGTGAACTCGTCGAGCAGATCGCCTTTGAAGCGCGCGACGACCAGCGCATAGACAAACGCTCCGGCGTCTCGCAAAGACTCCCGATCACCGTCATGGAATCGCTCGTCTCGAACGCCGAACGGCGCGCTCTCCTGACGGGCGAGGAAGAGATCGTCCCGCGCATCTCCGACATCTATGCCGCCGTGCCCTCGATGACCGGCAAGATGGAACTCGAATACGAAGGCGAGCAGGTCGGCGCAACGAAGATCGCCAAAGACCTGATCAAGCGCGCCGCGGGGGAGATTCACGAAGGCTATTTCGTCGGCATAGACTTCACTGCTGCCGTCCGCTGGTTCGACGAAGGCAACAATTTGCGCCTCGCCGACACGGCCTCGGCCTCCGAGTGCGTCGCGCTCCTCGAAGCCGTGCCCGAACTCATCGACACCGTCGTCATTCCCTTCGACTTCAAACGCACCGACGAAGCTCAACTCATCGCCGCCTGCGAGTTTGCCCTCGAAGGTCTGTACGCGCAAAACAAGATCAGCCGCAACGAAGAAGGCGGCTACACCGCCGCGACGAAAGCCAAGAAAGATCGACGCGGGATGATCTATGATGACCTGACGGAGACAGGGCGTTTCAGCTAAGGAGCCAACCGCAATGGATCGCACCTACAACGCCGTCTACCTCAAAGTGCCCGAAGGCTACGTCGGCTTCATCGAAGAGTTGCCCGGCGTGAGCACACAAGGCGCAACGCTGGAAGAAGCGCGTCAGAACTTGAAAGAGGCTGTAACGATTGTGCTCGAAGCTAATCAAGCCTTAACGTTGGTAGCGACTGACGGTGAAGAGGTCATCCGCGAACCGCTTTCAATATAAAACAGGTTGGCGATAGGGAGGCGATGCCCGATGAGCAAGTCGAATCATGAAGAGCAGCGGACGGAATCTCCGGAGGAAGCGCACGGGCGGGCGCGTGAGCTTGCCCGGCGTCAGGGCGTCGAGCCGATTCGCGGCATAGAAGATTTGCGTGGAGACTTCTGGCCGGAAGAGGATAACGCAGACGAGTTCTTGTCGTGGGTGCGTACTCTTCGTCAAGATGATGCTCGCCGGAGCATTCCTGAATGACGACTACCGGGGCGATCGTAGTGGTTGACACAGACGTTGTTTCGTTCATCTTCAAAGGCGACACGCGCGGCAGTCTGTACCGGCCTCACCTGGACGGGCGACTCGCAATTATCGCAGCGCAGACGCGAGCTGAACTCGAACTCTGGACGCTGCTGCGAAAGTGGGGCGAGCGTCGCCGCACTGCCATGCGGACATATCTAAAGAATTTCGTTTTCGCGGAAGCGGATGAAACTATTTGTCTGCGCTGGGCTGAAGTGCAGGAGAATGCACAACGCAGGGGGCGCCCTATTTCCTGCGCCGACGGGTGGATCGCCGCTACTGCGCTGGCCTATGCCGTGCCGTTGGTCACACATAATCCTGACGATTTTAAGAATGTATCAGGGTTGACAATACTTACAGAGAAGTAGAGCAGTTATGAAGTTCATACGTTATTCAAAATTCAAAGGCTTCGATGTGTCGGGCGTCAATCTGGGCGACTTGATGGAGGCGTTACAGGATAGTTTGCTGCAATCGGGTTTTGACGACGATTACTATTGGACGCGGCAGCGCAGGCCGCAGGACACGTCTTTGGATGCGTTGCGGCAGGCGTTGTTGCGTGCGTTGTTGGAGTCGGGTGAGGTTGACGAGCAGCAGGTGCGGGAGATGCTGGCGGAGAATGAGGGACAGTTCAAGGGGTCGCAACTGGAAGAGTTGTTGAATCAATTGATCGAACGTCTGGTGGAAGAGGGCTTTTTGAATCTGCGCGAAGAGCCGTCGCCGGAACAGCAGCGACGCATGCG
This sequence comes from Pyrinomonadaceae bacterium, assembly GCA_036399115.1. GTDB lineage: Bacteria > Acidobacteriota > Blastocatellia > Pyrinomonadales > Pyrinomonadaceae > JAIVJZ01. The sequence goes on from DASWNS010000023.1 coordinate 8,235, forward strand.
CGGGCAGGCAGGCATGGGACGCGCCGACGAAACGCCGCCGCCGCGCAACGTGAAGTTTGAAGTGACGGAGAAGGGCTTGGATTTTCTCGGCTACAAGACGCTGCGAAATCTGCTCGGCAGCATGGGTAAGAGTTCCGTGGGGCGGCACGACACGCCGCACCTGGCGACGGGCATCGAAGCGGCGCAGGCGTCGAAGTTGTACGAGTTCGGCGACACGGTGAATCTGGACGTGAACGCGACTTTGATGTCGGCGATCAAGCGCGAGGGCTTGGGCGTCCCGCTCAATCTCGAATACCGCGACCTCTACGTACACCAGTGTGATTATCAATCTTCGTGCGCGACCGTGGTGATGCTCGACTGCTCGCACTCGATGATTCTCTACGGCGAAGATCGTTTCACGCCCGCCAAAAAGGTTGCGCTCGCGCTCGCGCATCTGATCCGCACGCAGTATGCGGGCGACTCGCTCAAGGTGGTGCTCTTTCACGACGACGCGGAGGAGTTGCCGCTCGCGCGGCTGGCGACCACGCAGGTTGGTCCTTATCACACGAACACTGCCGAGGGTCTGAAACTCGCGCGGCGTCTCTTGCAGGCGCAGCGCAAAGAGATGAAGCAGATCGTGATGGTGACGGATGGCAAGCCGACCGCCTGTTTTCTGGAAGGCAACGGCCTCGCGGCGAGAAGAAACTCCAGCGGCGGCGAGATGCGCCGTTCAAGCGTCGGCAGTAGTAGCGGCGGCGGCGCGCGGCGGCTCTACAAGAATTCGATGGGGCTTGACCCGATTGTGATGGACGCCACTTTCAACGAAGTGCAGGCGTGCCGCAAGGCCGGAATCATGATCAACACGTTCATGCTGGCGTCGGACTACTACCTCGTCGAGTTCGTCAAGCAGATGTCGCAGATGACCAACGGCAAAGCCTACTTCGCCACCCCCGGCAACCTCTCACAATTTGTCCTGATAGATTTTCTCAAACGCAAGAAGAGCCGGGTGAAATGAGGGATGAAGGATGAAGGATGAGGGATGAATCAGAAAAGCATCCAACGAAGCGACAGTCTTTCTTATTCATCCCTCATCCCTCATCCTTCATCCCTTTTGTATCGCGTCTATCTTGGCGGCGAGGATGAAGTCGCTTTCGCTGAGGCCATCGATGGCATGCGTGTAGATGGTCAGTTCGACGCGCCCCCAGCCGAAGCAGATGTCCGGGTGATGCCCCTCGGCTTCCGCCACTTCGCCGACCCGATTGACGAGCGCGAGCGCCTGCCGGAAGTTGGGGAACGCGTAGGTCTTCTTCAGGTGATGCTCTGCGACGACTTCCCAGCCCTCCAACTCGCCCATGAACTGTTCGATCTCCGCGCCCACGAGACGCGGCACCCCGCCATGACATGGCACGCACTTACGGCTCGCCAGATCGCACGTGTTTGAAACTTCATCCGCCATTTTAAATTGTTCCTTCGCGCTAATCTCAAGATTACGAAAGGCTCGACGCTTTAAGTTTTCTTCGCCTCCTGCTTGCGCCTCTTTCGTGAAACCATTCTCTCGCCGGAGGCGCACGGAGGCAAACGAAGACGGCGCGTGGTTCTGTCACCCGCGCCCGGTCTTCTAGTGTTTGCCGTGTTTGTGTTCGTGCGGCGAAGGGGGCGTCTGCTTGCCTGCCCCGGCGTAGCCGCGCAGTTCGTCATATTTTGCGATCTGCTGCGGCGAGAGTATGCGGCGCGTCTCAAGGTGCGCGGCGAGGTGTGCGGCGCGCAAGTTACCTTGCAGCCGCGCGATCTCCGCCGTGGACGCGCGGAGCTTCCCCGCATCAATTTCGCCTTTCGCAAACATCGCATCAAGCTCGCGCTCGCGCGCCACGATCTGCCGACCGAGCCTCATCGCCTCTTCACGCATCCGTGCAAACGCGCCCTCGGTCGCCGTGCGTTGCTCCGGCGTCAACTTTAGCCGTTCGCCCAGTTCGAGCACGTGGCGGGGTCCGGGATAATGATTTAGCTCCGCCGCCTTCGCCAGTCCCATTCCGTGACCCTGCAAAAGCTGCTCGATCTCTTCCCGCGAGAGCGACTTGATCTCGCGTCGCTCCTCGCCCGCATAGACGCTCGGCTGCTGCGCTTGCTGCCCACGCGCTCCCGTCGCCGAGATGACCACGCAGAGCGCGAGCGACACAATCAACAAACAGCCTTTCAACAGACAGACCTTCAACAGACAGACTTTTTCCACCCCACAAATTTTTTGACGCATCAGTTCATCCTCCCTGATGCACGATTGTAAGCCCTGTATTCGACTACAGGGTCAAGCCCTTTCTTCTGCGGGTCGTTTATGGTTTTCGCCTGTGCCAGCCGCCATTCAGATATGTTTATCGATCTGGCCGAGCGCGAATGACGGCAGGAAGTCGAGCCGCTCGTAAATCCTCTGAAGTCTGCTCCTGTCGAACCTCTTCAGTTCAGACTGCGGAATCTCGTCGCCCCCGCCTTCCACCCACGCGCTCTCCCAGAGCATCGCCAAAGTGCGTGCGCCGTCAGCCATCACCTCAATCGTCTGCGCGCCGAACTCATCCCAGAGAATTTCAATGCGCTTGCTCTTCTTCACGCCGTTGAGGATGAGGTCGCCGTACCTGTGAACGAGCGTCTGCGGGTTGATGTGGCCGCGCGCGCGCCGGAGCAGTTCTATGATGGCGAAGCCAGCCTCGAACCTGTTCCCGACGAGCGCCATCCCGTGAGAAACGCCGAGAGTCGCGGTCAAGCCGGAGAGGAAGTCGTCAACGTGCAGGTCGAGCAGTTCGCCCTCGTAAGCGCCGTGGATGCCGCCCCCGTAACCACTGCCGAGGCCGAGTTCGACATCGGACGGCGTTCCGTCACGGTGACGGAAGGGATCGCCGTCGGACATGTAGGAGCCGTGCAAAGGCTGGCACGCATCGCCGACGTAATGCGACAGGATGCCAGCGGCGGCAACGTACTGCACTACGTCTTTAGCCTGAACGAACTCGACCATCTTCTTGTAAATCTGCCGGACGCGGAACGGCAGCAGGCCGCGCTGCGAGACGGAGTTCCAGCCGATGGACTTGTAGTAGTTGCGCCAGGTTTGCGGGTCGAGGAATGCGACCGTCGGCGTGAGATCGTCGAGCGTGTTGCCGTCCGCATCCGGGTAGTCTATGTCGGCGTAGTGATTCGGGTTCTCATTGCCCTTGCGCCCGTAAGGCGCTTTCTTCTCGTCAAACGATTTCTTCCAGACTTTGTCGGGCACGTTGGCGAGCGGGACGAAGCCCGGCACGGTGACATCGTTGACGCTCGTATCAATCGCATCGGGGTCGAAGCTGATGCGGCGGCGGTTCAATATCATCAAGTCTCGCAGGCTCTTGTCGCCCACCTGTGCGCAGGCGAACGAGGCTATCGAGTAATGGCCGACCGACTCCCAGTATTCGAAAGAGGCCAGCGAGCGCGAGCGGAACAGATCGACTTCGAGTTCGCGGCAGATGGTGCTGAGGTTCGTGGCGAGCGCGAAGGGGAGCCGGGTGGTGTCCGCCGAGAAGACCGCGCCGCCCCACTGCACGGCAATGGGCATCAGGTCGCGGCGCACGTCGTCGGTTTCGACGACCCACACCGTACCCGAATCGCCGGGGCGCGTCAGCAGCGGCCTGTCGCCCCTTGAGCCGATGAGAAAGTCGGCCACGTACTCGAAGCCGCCGATTGACTTGTAGCGGTAGAAGAAGGCCGCGATGCGCCCCGACAGCCGACCGCTGGCACAGCCATAGGCGCGCACCGGGCAGCCGATCAGGCTCAACGTCAGGTTGTAGACGCTCAGGTCGGCGAGTGGTCCAAGCTGCCCGACGCCGAAAACTGCGGGACTCCACATCTTCTGGTCTTCGATCTCGATCAGTCCTGCGTCAGCGTTCACGTAGATGCGGCGACCCGGCCAGCTTTGATA
>DASWNS010000024.1:0-2706 GCA_036399115.1 Pyrinomonadaceae bacterium
GTCAACCACGCGCTGCATCCGCTCCGGGCAACGATTGAAACAGGCCGTCCCGCACCCGCACAACGCCGCCTGCTCCTCCGCATCCCCATTCAGACGCGCCACAATCACATCCGTGATCTGCTCAACAAGGTGCTCCAAATCGCCGTTACCGGAATATGACATCGACTCTAATGCTCCTGAAATTATTTCTGTTTGCCTTGTACTAACCCTTCCAACTGAATGTTTTCAGCACGAACTAAAACGACCTCCCCGTCTTTCCAGGCGGCGACGGTGTTGCCCGCGCGTTTGTGTGCGAGGAGGGCGTGTCCGACGGCGCGACGCATGGCCTGTTCGATGGCTCTGGTTTCGTCGGATAGTTTCTGCGGGCTGCTCTGTTTGTCTCTCATGTTGCGCGTCTCTGGAAATCCTGCCACAAATCTTGTTGGAGCACTCTGGTAAATTCGTCTCGATGGCCGACGGCGACGGGGCGCGGCGCGTCGAGGGTGGAATTATCGTACATTCCCCACGTATCGGCTAGCGGTCGGTAAAGCCGGAAGAAGTTGCGCGCGCCGTTGTGGAAACGCCTGTGGACGACCGGCGCGGGGACGTTGTGGCCGCCGAGTCGCACGCGCGAGCGGACGCGTTCGACGGCGAGTTCCGGGCTGCGCAGGTACAGGTAGAGCAATTGAAATTCGTAACCCTCGCGCCGCAAGCCCGCGACGAAGGCGGCATAGGAGCGTGTGGCGAGCGTCGTCTCGAAAGCGAAGCTCTGGCGTGTGCGTGCGAGGTCGCGCAGGCGTGCGAGCATGATGCGCCCCGCCTCGAAGGTCACGCTTTCAGGACTGAACGCAGAGAGGCCGAGCGCGATGGTATCGGCGTTGACAAACTCGTTGAGGCCGAACGCATCGCGCAGCAGAAACGGCGCGAGCGTGGATTTCCCCGCCCCGGTCGCCCCGGCGATGATGAAGACTTGCGGCGGCGATGATCTCGTCGGCAGCGAATCAGGCATCGAAACTCACGCGCGATATTGACGCTCGACCGCCTCGATCTTCGCCACGCGTTTACGGTGACGTTCCTCCGTGATCCCGGTCGAGAGCCAGGCAGAGACGATCTCGCGCATCTCTGCGGGCGTGATCGTGCCGCTTCCGAGCGTGAGCACGTTGGCGTCGTTGTGTTCGCGGGAATTGACGGCGACACGGACGGAGTAGCAGGCGGCGGCGCGCACGCCCGGCACCTTGTTGGCCGTCATACATGAGCCGACGCCTGCGCCGTCGATGATGATGCCGAGATCGCATTCGCCGTCGGCGACGGCGCGTGCGACGGCATGTGCGAAGTCGGGATAGTCAACGGCGTCGGTCGAGTTGGTGCCGAAGTCGCGCACGCGCTGGCCGAGTTCGGCAAGGTAAGTTTTGAGTTCTTCCTTGAGAGGGTAGCCGCCGTGATCCGCGCCGACGGCGATAGACTTGCTTTCGCGCGAGCCGCGACGCGAAGGGCGACGGACGAGTTCGATGCCCCGTTCACGCACGATGTCAGCGGCGAGCGGCGTGAGACGCGCGCCCTCCGCGATGCGCAGGCGCGCGCCGCGTTCGAGGCCGTGCACGTCCGCCTCCGTGATAACCGTCTTTGCCGATTCATCACGGGCGATAGGCTTATCCTCCGGCGCGCTCGTCGCAGACTTTGCGCCTGCCGGGGGCGGCGCGAATGTCGTTGCGCGCGGCGGCGCGGCGGCGGGCGTTGTTTTAGGCGGCGCAGGGGCGGCGGCAGGAGGAGGGGCGGGCGCGCTCGCGTATGAAGGCGACGCTGTTTGAGATGCGTCCGCTCTCTCTCCGCTCTCTTCTTCGGACAGTGCGTTGTTGAGCACCTCGCGCACGAGGGCGCGGACGCGGTCGCGTGTGGATTGTTCGTCAGGCATAAGATTGCTGTCGGCTGTCAGTCGTTGGCAGTTCGCCGGGCGCTGGCTGAAAGCTGATAGCTAACGGCTATTAGCCAGCGGCTTGGCACTTCATTGACCTGTGGCGAGCGGCTACTTTAGTATGTCGCACCAAGAGGCGCGCGTGCAAACCGCGTCGCTCGTCGGTCGCACTTTTAAGTTCAAAAATTTTCCGTCGCACAATAGGAGTCCGCCACGTGTCAGCTTCTTCCGCACTCATCCCCAGCGAATTCACAAACGATAATCTCGAACCGCTCTTCAGCGCGGAAGAGATTCAAAACCGCATCACCTCGCTCGGCGCGGAGATCGCGCGCGACTACGCGGGGCGCAACCCGCTGCTGCTCGGCGTCCTCAAAGGCGCGGTTATCTTTTTGAGCGATATGATGCGTGCGATTGATTTGCGGCTCGGCGTGGAGTTCATGGCGATCTCAAGCTACGGCGAAGCGACGCGCTCGTCGGGCGAAGTCAAGATCGTCAAAGACCTCGACGTGCCGATTGAAGGGCGCGACATCCTGATCGTCGAAGACATCGTGGATACGGGGCTGACGCTCTCTTACCTGATGGCGAATTTACGTTCGCGCGGCGCGGCGAGCGTCAAACTCGTCGCCCTCTTGAACAAACAGGAGCGGCGTATCCGCGAAGTGCAGATCGATTATCTCGGCTTCACCATCCCAGACGCTTTCGTCGTCGGCTACGGCCTCGACTTCGCCGAACGCTACCGCAACCTCCCCTACATCGCCGTCATCAAAGACCCCTCAAAACAGTGATGAGCAAAGAAAAGTGATGAGTGATGAGTG
>DASWNS010000025.1:0-9565 GCA_036399115.1 Pyrinomonadaceae bacterium
ACGGGCACGCAGGCGCGCGCCGTGCTCGATAACGCGCGGACGGCGGCGGGCGCGGGCGGCACGTTCAACATCATGTTCCTCCAAGCGCTCGGCTCCGTCCTGCCGATGGGCACGATGCAGGTCTTGCTCTTCTTCGCCTTCGCCATCGGCTTCGCGATCAAAGTTCCGATGTGGCCGTTTCACACGTGGCTGCCGGACGCGCACGTCGAAGCGCCGACCGCAGGCTCCGTGATCCTCGCGGGCATCCTGCTGAAACTCGGTACTTACGGTTTCTTCCGTTTCAACCTGCCGATGTTCCCCGAAGCGTCGAAGGACTTAAGCTACTTCAACCTGTTCGGCGCGACCTTCGGCGTGCGCCACATCATGGTCAGCCTCGCGATCATCGGCATCATCTACGGCGCGCTCGCCGCGATGTACTTCGTCGTCGTGAAAGACGGCGACGTGAAGAAGTTGGTCGCCTATTCGTCCGTCTCTTCGATGGGCATCGTCATGCTCGGCCTGTTCGCTCTGAACCCGAACGGCCTGAACGGCGCGGTGCTCCACATGATCAATCACGGCATCTATTCCGCCGCGCTCTTCCTCCTCGTCGGCATCATTTATGAGAGACGCCATACGCGCAAAGTCTCCGAGTTCGGCGGACTCTCGCACGTCATGCCGGGCTACGCCACGGTCTTTTTAGCGATGGTGATGACGGCCATCGGCCTGCCGCTGTTGTGCGTCTTCATCTCGGAATTCTTAGCGATGCGCGGCGCGTTCGAGGCGCAGCCGTGGTGGGCGGCGTGGGCTGCGCTCGGCATCATCTTAAACGCGGGCTACATGCTCTGGCTCTACCAACGCATGTTCTTCGGCCACGTTGACAACCCGAAGAACGAAAATCTAACGGACATGAACGGGCGCGAATGGGCTTACATGCTCCCGCTCGTCGTGCTCTCGCTCTGGATCGGCGTCTATCCGAAGCCGTTCATCGAATACATCCAAAGACCCGTCAACGCCGTCGTCCGGCAGGTGAGGCCGGACTACCCGCTTCAACCCGGCGCACCCGCTACGGCGCCGACGACGGCGCGGGTGGAAAGATAAAAGGGATGAGGGATGAGGGATGAATAAAACAGTCGTCTTAACTCGTCACTTACCGCTTGTCGCTCGTCACTCGTAACTATGTTTCTTCAAGCCAACACCACCGCCCTGTTCAAAATGCGCGAGCTAGAGTTGATCGTGCCGGAGTTGATCCTTACGCTCGTGGCCTGCGGCGTGCTCGTGATGGAAGTCATGCTGCCACGACGCAAGAGCAAATGGACGGGCTACTTCGCGCTCGTCGGCTGCGCGCTCGCCGTCGTCTCGCTCGTCCTGCTCTGGCGCACACACCGCGCGGGCTTGCCGCTCGACGCTTTCTACGGGATGGTACGCCTCGACGGTTTTGCGCTCGTCTTCAAATTGATCTTTCTGCTGGCCTCCGCGCTGACCATCGCCGTGAGCCTCCGCTATCTTGACGTAGAGGGTGAGCAACGCGGCGAGTATTACGCGCTCATTCTGTTCGCCACCGTGGGCATGATGTTTCTCGCCGGTGGCTACGATCTGATCGTGCTCTTCATCAGTCTGGAATTGATGGCCTTGACGTTCTACGTGCTCGTCGGGTTTACGAAGCGCGAGCGGCGCTCGAATGAAGCGGGCATGAAATATTTCCTGCTCGGCGCGTTCTCCTCCGGCGTGTTGCTCTACGGCATGTCGATCCTGTACGGCGTCGCCGGTTCGACGAACCTCGGCGACATCGCGCGCAGCGTCGACGCGATTATGAACGCCCCGCCCGTCGAAGGCGCGCTCGCCGGAGGACTGCCGCTGCGTCCTCTCCTGCTGCTCGGCATGATCGCGCTTGCCGCAGGGCTGTTCTTCAAGATCGCCGCCGTGCCCTTTCACATGTGGGCGCCAGACGCTTACGAGGGCGCGCCCACTTCCGTCACGGCCTTTCTCTCCACGGGATCGAAGGCCGCGAGCTTCGCACTCCTGGCGCGCATCTTTCTCGAAGCCCTCGGCGGGATGCGTGCGGACTGGGCGCCGCTTCTCGGCCTCGTCGCCGCCGTCACGATCATGGTCGGCAACTGGGCGGCGGTCACACAAACGAACGCGAAGCGTCTGCTCGCCTATTCGTCAATTTCCAACGCGGGCTACCTGCTGCTCGGCGTGATCGCGGCTAACCGCTATGGCTACATCGGCCTCGTCGTCTATCTCTTCGTCTATACTTTGATGAACATCGGCGCGTTCGGCGTCATCATCAGTCTGCGGCGGCGCGGCATCGTCGGCGACATGGTTGACGATTTCACCGGACTCGCGCAGAAAGCTCCGGGCATGGCCCTGATGATGACCATCTTCATGCTCTCGCTCGGCGGCCTGCCTCTGACCGGCGGCTTTATCGGCAAGTGGTTTCTCTTCGGCGGACTGCTTCAACGCTACGACGCGGGCGAAAAGAGTTGGTATCTCTGGCTCGCCATCTGGGCGCTCCTCAACACGGTCGTCTCCTTCTTCTACTACATTCGCTTCATCCGCGTAATGTATCTCGGCGAAGGCACAGCCGACGCGCGACCGCTCTCCCTGTCGCCCGCGCTGCGCACCGCACTCATCGTCTCCGTGATCGGCGTGATCGTGATCGGCGTCTACCCCCAGCCGTTTATCAATCTCGCGCAGACGCTCGTGGCGTCGCTCTCAAGCGTCGCCTCCGGCACGTTTGCTCTGAAATAGAAGCCTCGCTCCGGCAATGCCTCACTTCAAGGAGATACGCAACATGAAACGCACAGAGATGGTCTTGAACCGGCTAACCATCGCGTTAGCTCTGGCAACTCAACTCTTCCTGTTCGCTCCGGCGACGCAGGCTGTCAGCAATACGACTCCGTCCGCCACACCCGGGATGCAGCACGAAAGTCACAACATGCAGCCAACGCGGCGCAATCGTTGCCGCGAGCGTTGCCTGAGGGAATATCGCCAGTGCACGCGCGGCGTCGCCAATCCGTCGCAGGCGCGTTGCCGCCAGCGATACAACCAGTGCTTGCGCAGATGCCGCCGGTAAGTTCGCGCGCAAATTTGCGAAAGGCGATGCTCTCGTGAGAGCATCGCCTTTCGTCTATGGGCTTCTACTATCTCTTCGCCGCGTTGCTCCTCCTGCAAGCTCTCATCTCGCTTCGCGGCGGAGCGCGCTATCTCAGATACTTCCGGCGCGAACTCTCCGCGCCCCGCTCCGTCTACACGCCGTACGCTTCCGTCATCGTCCCCTGTCGCGGCCTCGATCAGGATTTACACAAAAACCTCGACGCGCTTTACCAGCAACACTATCCGTCTTTCGAGATCATCTTCGTCGTCGATAGCCTCGAAGACCCTGCGCTCGAAATCATCGAACGGGTGCGCGCGGAGCGGGGAAGTTCCGCGTCTGTCCCGGCGCGCGTGGTGGTCGCGGGGAGGGCGAACGGGTGCGGCCAGAAGGTCCACAATCTCATCGCCGCCGTGCGCGCGGTTGACGAGCGCAGCGAGGTCTTAGTCTTCGTCGATACCGACGCGCGACCGCGCCGCGATTGGCTGCGCTCGCTCGTCGCGCCGCTTACGGACGAGAAGACGGGAGCCGCGACCGGCTATCGCTGGTTCATCCCGTCAAACGATCTCGCCTCGCGCCATAAACTGGCTTCGCACCTGCGCGCCGTCTGGAACGCCTCCATCGCTTCCGCGCTCGGCGAAAACAGGCGCGCCAACTTTTGCTGGGGCGGTTCGACCGCGATTCGCCGCACAACCTTCGCCGCACTCGACATGCCGGAGCGTTGGCGCGGCACGCTCTCCGACGACTTCGCCCTCACTCGCGCGCTACAAGACGCGCGCCTCCACATCCGTTTCGTCCCCCATTGCCTGACACCCTCATACGAAGATTGCTCCGGGCGTGAGCTTTTTGAATTTACGACGCGCCAACTCAAGATCACGCGCGTCTACGCGCCCCGCCTGTGGCAAGTCGTGCTCGTCTCGAATCTGCTCTTCGTCGCGGTCTTCTACGGCGGCCTCGCGCTCTCCCTCGCGCGCTTCTGGCGCGGCCTGCCCACAGCTTTGCCGCTCGCCTTCGTCGCCGCGATCTACGTGCTTGGTTCGTGCAAAGCTCTCCTGCGCCTGCGCGCCGTCGCGCTCGCCTTCGGAGGCGAACACAAAATTTGGCGTGCCGTCACCATCTGCGCACACCTCTCCCTGTGGCCGCTCGCATCCGCGCTCTTTCTCTACAATGCGCTCGCCGCCGCGCGCTCGCGTCGCATACGCTGGCGCGGCATCGTCTACGAATTGAAATCGCCAACGGAAACTGGCATCATCGACGCCGCTCGATTCGAAGACACGACGGCAGACAAGAAACGCGTGCGCCGCGCCTGAAGGTCATGACAAACAAAGCGGTCAAACTTTTTCAGTTGCTGCGCTCGACCGAGCGTGAGCGGCGTCTCGGCACGGTGATCCTGTTCGTCACCTCGCGCTGCAACGCGAAGTGTGCGACCTGTTTTTACTGGGACGAACTCAACCAGCCGGGCGACATGACATTTGCCCAACTCGAACGCGTTTCGCAGACGATGCCGCCCATCACAGACCTCTGGCTCTCAGGCGGCGAGCCGACGTTGCGCCGCGATCTAAACGACATCATCAATCTCTTCGTGCGCGGCAACGGCGTGCGCCGCGTCATCATCCCGACCAACGCCATCATCAAAGCGCACGTCTGCGAGGCGGTCGGACGCGCGCTCGGCGACAATCCCGAAATCGATCTCTATCTCAACGTTGCGCTCGACGGCTACGGCTCCACCCACGACCGCATACGCGGCGTGCCCGGCAATTGGGAGAAGACGCTCGACTGCATCCGCTCGCTCTACCCTCTGAAAGAGAGATATGGGGATCGCTTTCGCCTCAACGTCAACACGGTCGTCTGCGCGGAGAACTATACGGAGATCGAACGACTCTCCGTGTATCTCTGGGAAAACTTCCAACTCGACGGCCACTACTTCAATCTTATTCGCGGCGAGACGAAAGCGGGCGCGACGATCAAGCAGGTGCCGACGGAAATTTTGCCGGAGATGTACGCCCGCGTGTCGCGCCTCACGAAGCGTTACGGCGAACGCATGTTCGCGGAGGATGAAGCCGCCACGCGCTTCGTCAAATCCGTCGCCTACGTCGGCGCGATCACGACGCACTATCGCACCCAACTCGCCAACTTCGAACGGCAGACCGCGTGGGCTTTCCCCTGCACGGCGGGCGAGACAACTGCCGTCATTGATTACAACGGCGACGTGCGCGCCTGCGAGTTACGCGAAAAATTCGCCACCCTCTCCGATTACGATTACGATTTCGGCGCGCTCTGGAACAGCCAGCATCGCAGCGCGGAACTCGCCGCCATTGACGGCGGGAACACCTGCTGGTGCACGCACGTCTGCTTCATCCACGACTCCATGCGCCACTCGCGCCGCGCACTCCTCTACGAGTTGCCGAAGAACTACGCGACGCGGGAGAAATGGTGAACTATCGCTAGTTCCTTGTCAGTTGTCAGTTGTTCGAGCAAAAATTCGGTGATTCAACGGATAGCCGAGTGCAACGAACAACGGATAACTGACAGCTTCAAAGTTATGTCGAACAAAGACGACCAGAAAGTTAATCGCAAGAGTTTCGCGCTGATCGGGGCGGTGACGGTGTTGTCTTCTTCCATCTTGTCATGCCTGTTATTGGGTTGGGTGCTGGATCGCTGGCTGGGCACCACCCCGTGGCTCATCGTGGCCGGGATCATCATCGGGTCGGTGGCCGGTTTCATGCACCTCATACGCGTCATGTCGCGGATTTCGTGAAGGATTATCGCCGCTCGACAGCCCGCCGCCGGAGCATGTAGAATCTAGTGTTCTACGATGAATGAAATTGCAAACAGCGGCGCGCTTGACGGTGAAATGTCAGGCGAAGTGGCGAGCGGAGATGCGTCTGCGATGGCGGAACGGCTGTTTCGCTTGATGACCGCAGCAGTTCTCGTCGCCGTGGTGGTCAGCGCGTTGTGGTTGCCGTGGCGCGTGACGAGCGGGTTGTTCATCGGCGGCGCGCTTTCTCTGCTCAATCACCATTGGATGCGGACGGCCATCATGGCGGCGTTTGCGTCGGCGGCGAATGCGGGCGCGAAACCGCAACTCAAGATCGTGCGCTTCATCACGCGCTACTTTATCGTCGCCGTCGCCATTACGCTGGCGCACTGGCTCGACATCGCCTCTTTGACGGCCATGCTCGTCGGCCTCTGTTCGTTCGTCGTGGCTGCGCTCGTCGAAGGCTTCATGCAGGTTTATTTCGTGATCATACATCGAGAGGAAACTAAATAATGTTCTGGTTGCTGCAAGGACATGGTGAGGACGCGGCGCACGGCGCGACTGCCGGACACGCCGAGACTGCAACGGCGGCGGGTGCGCACGGCGGCGGCGAAGCGGCAGCGCACCACACGCCGCCGCTCGTCGAAGCGGTCAATTATTTCATCGGCAGGCCGGTGCACAATTTCCAGATGAAATACACCAAGCCGCTCTGGGATAAGTTCTTCCACTATTTCGGCACTGATGCCGAGTCGGTCTTCGGCCTCTACACCGTGAACAACGCCGTGCCCTGGTACACGGTGATGTTCATCGTGGCGTGTCTCATCACGGTCGCTTTGATCTGGATTCTCAAGGGCAAGTATTTATCGGAGGACGAACCGCACGGCGGGCAGCAGACGCTGGAAGTAACGGTGCTGGCCGTGCGCGACATGGTGGAGAACATCATCGGGCCGCACGGCTTGAAATACTTTCCGGTCGTCGCCACGTTCGCGCTCTTAATCCTCGTCTCGAATTTGATGGGACTCTTCCCGATGTTCATGCCGCCGACGGCGCACACCTCCGTCACCTTCGCGCTCGGCATCACGTCGTTCATTTACTACAACTACATCGGCGTTAAAGAGAACGGGTTGATGGGACACCTCGGCCACTTCGCCGGAGTGCATTATTTCAGCGGCGCGATCCTCTTCATTATGGGTCCGGCCATGTTCGTCATCGAGTTGATCAGTAACGCCGTGCGCCCGCTCTCTTTGGGGCTGCGTCTCTTCGGCAACATCTTCGGCGACGAACAGGTGGCGGTCAACATCGCCGGAATTTATCCGATCGTGACCCACTGGGGCATCCCCGCGTTCCTGATGATCCTCAGCGTCTTCGCCTCCATCATGCAGGCGTTCATCTTTACGCTGCTTTCGATGATCTACATCGGCGAGGTTTCTCACGCGCCGCACGAAGAGCACGAGGACGAGCACGGAAATCAACTTCAGCCGATTGAGGGCAACGAGATCATTGCGCCGGCATTATAAGAGCAGTGACAAGTGATAAGTGATAAGTGACGAGATTGAAGACAGTTGACTGGTTTTAACTTGTCACTTGTCACTCGTCACTGTAGTTGAAAGCGTTCTGAGCGGTGCGGGGAGACGCGCCTGCACGCGTTGGGGCGTTTGGATGGGAAACTCCGGGAGGGAGAAAATCGTTAAGGATAAGTGAGGGGCGAAGAGGCACGCGGAGAATCATAGCTTTCGCTGTTTGAAAGTAAACGGGTGTCGGCATCGCTGGAGCGCCGTTGTAAGAGGGGCGGCGGATACCGGATGCGGGCGAAATCATAAGTGGCGCGTGCAGCGTTTCAATTGTCCGGCGGAGTTCAACTTCCTCTCTGTTGATAATCAACTCTGAAAAGGAGAGTCGAATATGAATAAACTCAGAATGGCATTCTTCGCAGTGCTCGGCGTGTTGATGTCTGCCGCGCCCGCGCTCGCGCAGGCCGCCGAAGTGGCGGCGGACAACGCTTCGAGCGTTGCCAAGTATTCGAAATTGGCTGCCGGGTTTGGTTTCGCGATTGCGGCAGGCTTGGGCGCGATTGGACAGTCGCGCGTGGCGGCGGCGGCGGCGGAAGGCACGGCGCGCAATCCGGGCGCGGGCGGTCGTATCCAGATCTTGATGATCATCGGTCTGGCGTTTATCGAAACGCTGGTCATCTTCACGCTGGTTATCGTCTTCGTGGCTGTTCGCGTGGCGTAACTGCGGCGAGACTGTAAACACCAGAATGCTTTGCGGGCGCGTCTCTTTTCAATCGAGACGCGCCCGCAAACTTTTTTATGCGTCGCCTTGTGCTTGCCTGCCAATCCGCTTCGTTGTAGTCTCTAGACACATTCCCCCGGGTTAATCCAAAGTTATTCATCCCCTTCTGTAATTCTCTTTCGTGAGTGATTGGCGGCTGGCAAACTTGTACTCTGTCAAAGCTGCGTTTGAATTGAATTTGACGAACCCTGAGTGCTCTCTTAAAACTCTGGCTGTGAGAGGATGGGAAAAAAATGAGAAAGATAATCTTAGTCTTACTGTTACTCGTCGGATGCGCGCCGTACGCTCTGGCCGACACGATCTATTTGCGTGATGGCCGCACCGTGCGTGGCACGGTGCTCGGCTTCATCGGGGGACGTTTCGCCGTGCGCGTCGCCACGGCGACGGGCACGAGCACGACCACTGCGAGCGGAGTTGCCGCAGAGCAGGGCGAGGTGCAGTTCTTTCGTCCGAATCAAATCGAGCGCATCGAGATCGAAGGCCGCTCGCTCGACGAAGCACGCTTCTCGACGCGCAACGTCGAAGTCGGCCTCGATGCAAATTGGATTGACAGCGGCGTGGACGTGCGGCGAGGCGAACGCTTGCAGTTGAAAGCCACCGGCACCATCGTCGCCGGGCGCGCACGCATCACGCCGGGCGGTTTGCGTTCGACCGACCCGACCGCGCCTCTGCCGCGCGCTGCCGAAGGCGTGCTCATCGGCGCAATCGGCAACGAGCCTGACTCGCCGATTATAGAGGTCGGCATCGGGCGCGAGTTTGTCGCCGACAGGGATGGCCGCCTCTACCTGACTGCCAATCGCGGCACTTACACGGACGCACGCGGTTCATACTCCGTGCAGATTCGCACCGAACGCAATCTCACGCCGCGCAGGCGCGACAACACCGCCTTGCGCAACAATAATGATGAGGAACTCGACGATGACCTGTTCGGCACGCGGCAAACTTCACCCGCCCCTGTGCGCTCACGCAGGCGAACCGGCGACAACCCGGACACGAGCGATCCGAACAGCAGCGGCAACAACCGCGAACCGCGCGAAGTGACGGTTGACGTGCCCGGCACTTCACGCGGCATAGACACCGGTATCGAACTGCGTACAGGCGATCAGGTATCGGTCAGCGCGTCGGGCACTGTCGTGGCGGGGCGGCGCGCGGGGCAGGTTTCGCCGGATGGCGGTCGTGTCAGCGGACTCGGAATCGTCAGCGCATACCCGGTGCCGAACGCGGGCGTCGGCGCGCTCATCGGCTACATCCGTCTGACGAGCGGGCAGACCACCGCGCCGTTCATCCTCGGCAGCCAGCAGAGTTTCGCCGCGCAGGCTGACGGTAGATTGTTCCTGCTCGTCAACGACGACAACTATAGCGACAACAGCGGCAACTTCACCGTCCGCATCAGAGTCAACTAAGACAGTGACGAGTGACAGGTGACAGGTGACAAGTTAAAG
>DASWNS010000026.1:0-6027 GCA_036399115.1 Pyrinomonadaceae bacterium
TGTTCAATTATTTATCCTTGTGAAACAACGTGAAACTTGCCTGTCGCCCTTCCGCCTTCTCTCAACTCTCAGGGACAAAGCTGCTACTTCTATCTGCCTGTCGCGCCTAACTTACTTCTCTGTTGCCGCAGAGTCAGACAAGTTCGCATGCTTGCAGCGTGCGACACCCTTCTCCGTGCCGTGCGGATACCACCAGCCTGTGTTGTTGCAGTCAGGACAAGTCTGACCCTGTGGGAGGAGGTTTTTTGACTGCGGCTGGTCAGGCAGTTCCCTGCCCTCGGCTTGCGCCTGTTTCCTGTCAATTTTCCACAGACGACGACGTAGATGCTCGGCCAGAAAGGCCGGTACGCTCGACACTGTCGTGCGTCCGGAAGCAATCCGTAATTCTGCGATCAGGACATCAGCGACTTCTCCCCAGCGCGCCCTGTCTGCTGTAGTTGTCTGTTTGCCTGTCAACTCGGAACTTACCGCTTGTAACTTCTCGCATAGCATGGCGAAAGCTTCATCATCAATATTTTTTTGATCTAGTCTTAGATCAGTCTTAGAGGCCTCGGAAGTTGCTGCATTATCAATAGTTTGACTATCACCACCACTCCCCAAAAATTGGGTATTCCCACTACTCATTTTCTGACTAGTGGTGTCTGGTGGGGAGTGGTGGTGAGTCGTGGTGAGTCGTGGTGAGTCTAGTTCTTCCGGCAGCAACACTTCATATTCGGAGCCTTCCGTACTGCCTAACTCCCAGTGACGTTGGATCAAGCCAACGGCCATCAAATAATGAATGTGGCTATCAATAGTCTTGAGATTGCGGATGCCTGTCCACTCTAGAAGTTCCCTGCGCGATGCTCGAACATGCCTCTTTGGAGTGATAGCCCCTCGTGACCTCAAATAGAGCGCATCGTAGAGTTTTTTACTCGATCCGCGAAACAGACCGGCGGGGAGCGCATCGCGATCTAAACTATTCGCGCGCCGGTTGAAGTCTTTTTTGGGCGCGATGTTGTCTGGGGAGTGGTGGGGAGTGGTGGGGAGTGGTGGGGAGTCGTGGTTAGTCCTCTTTTCCTGACCTGCCAGTGCTTCCTCTAGGGCAGTCCCACCTGCAAAGGTCAGGTTAAGTTTTCTGGCCGTAGTGGGGCGTTTGCCCGATTTGAATGGGACAACGTCACGCACCTGTGGTTCTTTCGACACGCTCTCGCACCTCCTTCCACAATGCCTTATAAGCAATCGCGCCCTTCGAGTCGGGAGCTGTCAGGTTAATGGGCGCCTTCTGGCTGGGACTTTCGGTTACGCGTACGTTCTCCGGTATGACCGCCTCGAACACAGACTCCGGGTAGGCAGCCCGAAGAGTGTCCAAAGCCTCTTTGCAGACGCGCTTCCGTGGGTCAAACCTAGCCAGGAAGAAACCCAAAAGGGCTGGGAACTGGCTTTTGGTGAGGTTTCTGGCTCGCTGCAACTGCCTGGTTAGCTGGATCGTGCCATCCACGGAGAGCACGTCGGCCTGTACAGGGCAGATGACGAAATGACTGCCAACTTGTGCCATTGAAACCAAAGTTCCAAAGGAGGGGTCAGTATCAATAAAAATGTAATCGTAAGGTGAATCGTCCCAACTTTCGAAAAACTCCCTCAACGCAGGCACCGCTTCGAGCGGATTAGCCCTGTCTATCTGGTCGTTTTTCGGCGAACTGGGAATGAAGTCGATCTGGAACTGCCTAAAAACAATGGGCGTGATCAATTCCTGAAACGGGGTGTCTCCTTTCAGCCAAGAGAGCAAAATACCGTGATCCGTCTCCTGCGGACGCTCCGCTTCATCCAGCAGTGAAATCGTCGCAGAGGCTTGCGGAGCCGCATCTATGAGCAGAACCTTAAGACCATCCGCTGCCGCCTCAGCCGCCAGAGAAATGGCCGAAGTAGTCTTGCTCACCCCGCCCTTGTTGTTACTAAGTGTTATCACCCGATGACGTGTGGGAATGATTAATGGCTGCTGTTTAAGGGCGGTGATGGCAGCCCTGTTGTAGAGTTTGACCCGCGCATCGGTCGGATCACTCGTCGTCGGAAGATTCATGTCTCTGACAATCCGGCGGAAAGTATCAGGGGAAATCCCTAAGAATTCGCAGGCTTCGGTGGCAGAAATGAACTCGGAACTAACCAAAATGGATACTCCTTATTATGGTACTAGAAGCAGTAAGTCGCTTCGCTCCATCTCGCAGCATGTCTGCATATTATGCCCGCACAATTTAGGAGTCAATGATTATTTACTGGAAGGACAGGACTCAAATGTTTTAACTTGTGTATATTTAATAGACAATAAATGGAGCGTGGCGGCATCGGTTGAGGTATCTGAACGGGGAACAGCCAAGGAGGCAGGCGGGCGTTTTAGACAGGTCGGGCATGAAATCGTGGATCACTTTTCCCATTCGAACGGATTTCATCGATGGTTTTTGATGTTATGCTCAGGCGCTCTGTTTCTTGATACGGTTTGGGCGAAAGGGAGACTTCAAATGATAACGGTTGCCAATCGCATATATGTTAAGCGAGAGTACGCTGAAGCCTTCGAGGCGAGGTTTAGGGAGCGCGCGGGACTCGTGGATAAGATGCACGGATTCGTCTCCAACCAAGTATTACGACCTGTTAATGAAGGTGATCCGTATGTAGTCTTTACTACGTGGCATAGTCGTCAGGACTTTCTCAATTGGGTGCGCTCGGACGAGTTCGTTAGAGGCCACGCGCAATCCGGTACTCTGCCGAAGGAGGCCTTCTCGGGGGGAAATGTGTTGGAGATGCACGAGGTCATACAGGATTCGTCGCGTCCGGATTTGGAGCCGGAGCCTGCCGGCGGCCCGTTCAAGATGCACTAGGCTTCGAGCAGAGCCGTGCCGGTTTGTTGCGGGTGTTCTCGCGCAGGCGCTATTGACGACTACAATGAGTGACTTCCATCGAATCACACAGGCTTTGTTTCAAGGCGTTAGTCTTTTGCGCCCTCCAACTATCACGCGCTGGCCGTGAACGACTTCATCAAAGGGTTGTAGACCACCCGCGACTCAAGACGGAGACTCGAAAAAAATATGTACCTCAAACCTAAAGCCGCGCAGGCACTCTTCATCGTCCTGCTGTTATGCCACACCCTGTTCGCCGCGCCTTCGGTTCGATGGACGAATGCCCGTGCCAACGAATGGTACAGGCAGCAGCCGTTTCTGGTCGGCAGCAATTACAACCCGGCGACGGCAATCAACGAACTGGAGATGTGGCAGGCTGAAACTTTCGATCCCAAGCGCATAGACCTCGAACTCGGCTGGGCTGAGAACATCGGGATGAACACGATGCGCGTCTACCTGCACGATCTCCCGTACAAGCAGGACGCGGAAGGCTTCAAGCGACGGATCAATGCGTTTCTACAGATCGCCGACAAGCATAAGATTCGTCCGATGTTCGTCCTGTTCGATTCATGCTGGGACCCGTTTCCGGTTGCAGGCAAGCAGAGAGAGCCCCGACCGGGCGTGCACAACTCCGGCTGGATGCAGTCTCCCGGCAAAGTCGCCCTTGAAGACCCCGCGGAATATCCGCGTCTCGAAGCTTACGTGAAGGGAATCGTCGGCGCGTTCAAGGACGACAAGCGTATTCTCGCGTGGGACATCTGGAACGAGCCGGACAA
Organism: Pyrinomonadaceae bacterium; assembly: GCA_036399115.1. Classification (GTDB taxonomy): domain Bacteria; phylum Acidobacteriota; class Blastocatellia; order Pyrinomonadales; family Pyrinomonadaceae; genus JAIVJZ01. The sequence continues at coordinate 3,644 of DASWNS010000026.1, forward strand.
CATGAACGACCCCGCCTACATCAGTCTGGAGCCGAAGAACAAGGTCGAACTCGTCCTCGCCCTGCTGCCGCAAGCGTTTCAATGGGCGCGCGAGGCGGGCGCGACGCAGCCGCTCACCTCGGGCGTGTGGAAGGGCGGCGACTGGTCGAACCCGCGCGAGTTGACGGCGATGGAGATCACGCAACTCTACCTCTCCGACATCATCTCATTCCACAACTACGACGACGCGGAAAGTTTCGAGCGGCGCATCAAGCAGCTTCAGCGTTACGACCGTCCGATTCTCTGCACCGAATACATGGCGCGCGGCAACGGCAGCACGTTCGAGGGCAGCCTTCCCATCGCCAAACGCTACAACGTCGCCGCGATCAACTGGGGGCTGGTCCAAGGAAGATCGCAGACCCACTTGCCCTGGGATTCGTGGCGGCGTCCTTACGTTGATCGGGAACCCGCGATCTGGTTCCACGAAGTCTTCCGCAATGATGGGACGCCATACCGCCCGCAGGAGGTGGAACTCATCAAGCGACTCACGGGCAAAGTTCGAACTGCGCGCGTCAATCGACAGACCTCCAGACCCATCGGTGCGCCCGTGGCCTTTCGATAAGAGGTTGCATAGTGTTGGGCAAGTTGATCAAGCGTTTGCGCGCACTGTTGCTCAGAGCCGGGTCGGATCGTGAGTTGGACGAAGAAACGCACTTCCGTCTGGAGCGACAGATTGAGTCGAACATCTCGGGCGGCATGAGTCCGTTGGAGGCGCCTCAGGCGGCGTTACGTAGTTTTGGGGGCATGGAACAGGCGAAGGAGTCCTGTCGCGAAGCGCGGGGCGTCAGGCTTATCGAAGACCTCCGGCAAGACTTGCGCTACGGCTTGCAGATGTTGCTCAAGAATCCGGGCTTTACGCTCGTGGCGGTGCTCTCGCTCGGTTTGGGCATCGGGCTTAATACCACCGTCTTCAGCTTCATCAACTCGATCATGTTCAGACCTCTCGCTCTCCCTGATCCCGGAAAGCTCGTGCGGATTCACGACGATAATATCCCGGCATTTTCAGATTACCTCGCCTTCCGTGAACGCGCGGACGTTTTCAGCGGATTAGCGGCTTATGATTTCGACAATTTCAACCTGCTCTCCGGTGCGAGCAGCGGGCGCGTGGGGGTCGTTAAAGTTAGTGGTAATTATTTTGAAGTGCTCAAGGTGAGGATGGCGCTCGGACGCTCTTTTTCTACGGAGGAAGACAGGCCGGGCGGGCATCCCGTGGCCGTTCTCAGCTACGGACTCTGGCAGAGTCGCTTTGGCGGGGATCAAAATATCGTCGGGAAGTCTTTCATACTACAGAGAGAGGCTTTCACGGTCATCGGCGTCGTCCCACGGGAGTTTCAGGGAGTGGCTTTAGGGTGGCGTCACGATCTGTGGATTCCTATCGCTATGGACGCGAGATTGCACCCGGAACATAACCTGCTCAAGCACCCGGACAGTTATCAGGTGAGGGTCATCGGCAGACTGAAACCGGAGGTGGAACTCGCACAGGCGCAGGCCGTCGTCAAAACCATCGCCGCGACACAGGACAAGATCACGAAAGTCAGACTCTTCACCGATTCACCGGACGAACAGCCGCCCACGCCGAGCGCGCTGCTCCCGGCCACGATGATCGAAATAAGCCCGCGTGATCGCCGACAGGCATGGCTGGGAATCTTCGGTGTGATGGCCGTGATGGGTTCCGTGCTGCTGGTCGCCTGCGCTAACGTGGCAAATTTGTTGCTCGGCAGAGCCACGAAGCGTCGGCGGGAGATCGCCATCCGCCTCGCTCTGGGGGCAGGTCGCCGCCGCATCGTGCGGCAACTTCTGACGGAGAGCCTACTGCTGTCGCTCATCGGGGGAGCATTGGGACTACTGCTGGCGCGTTGGGCTGCGGACATCCTGCTCTCGATATTGCCACGCGTGGCTCCGAGAGAAGACGCGTCTATTTTTCTCGACCTCAGCCTCGACTGGCGCATACTCATCTTCACCTTGCTGCTGTCTCTCGTCACGGGGATAGCTTTCGGCCTCGTTCCCGCGCTACAGACATCGAAGCCTGATGTTATGTCGGCGTTGAAGGATGAGACGCCGACGCTTGCGGGGCGCGGGCGTCGCTTCACCTTTCGCAACGCGCTCGTGGTCACACAGGTCGCCGTCTCGTTTCTGCTCTTGATCCCGTCGGGACTTTTGATCAGAAATATGCGTCTGGCACAGTCTTCCGATCACGGGTTCGCGACCGGGCACAGATACGTGATGCCGGTTGATCTGGAAGGACTGGGCTATGACGAAAACCGGCAGCGTTCATACCGGAACGCTCTGCTTGAGAGCATACGCGCCGTGCCCGGGATACGTTCGGCCACCCTCGCGGATATTGT
>DASWNS010000027.1:0-1930 GCA_036399115.1 Pyrinomonadaceae bacterium
CTTTAACTACCCGTAAATTCCGCGACAAAAAGACGGGGCGCGGCCACTGTGCGCCGAAGGGTTCGAGGCGTTCGAGTTCGTCGGCGAGCGTGAGCGTGAGCGCGCTTGCGGGCAACTCGGCATCAACTTTGAAGACGGGCGCGCAGTCTGCGCCGTCAATTAAAAAGTTGCTTGCGTGCTCGTGGAGGCGTCGGCGCAGTTCGGGAATATTTTCGCGGCGGATGGTGAGTCCGGCGGCCTGCGCGTGGCCGCCGAAAGTCTCCAGCAGGTCGGCGCAGGCGGTAAGCCCATCGAGCAGGTGATAATTTTCGACGCTACGCGCCGAGCCGTGCCCGAGGTCGCCTTCAAGCGAGATGACGACGCAGGGGCGCGCGAGTTTCTCCGCGATGCGCGAAGCGGCCAGACCGATCACGCCGCGATGCCAGCCGTCGCCCGCGATGACGGCCACCGCGCCGCAGTCGCCGCTCCGTTCATATTCGGCGACGGCGCGCCCGGTGATCGCGCGCTGCATCACCTGTCGCTCGCGGTTGCGCGCGTCCAGATGTTCGGCCAGTCGGCGCGCTTCCCCTTCGTCGGTCGTCTCGAACAGTTCGACGACGGCGCGCGCGGCGTCCATTCGTCCGGCAGCGTTGATGCGAGGACCGAGGCGGAATCCGAGATCGCTGCAACGCATATCGCGCCCGTCGCCGCAGCCCGCCACTTCCATCAGGGCGCGCAGGCCGGGGTTGGTCGCGTTGACGATGTCCGTCAGGCCGAGCGCGACGATGGCGCGGTTTTCGCCGACGAGCGGCGCAACGTCCGCGACCGTGCCGATGGCGACCACCTTGAGGAAACTTTTGATCAGATGCTCGCGCCCGCGTTCACGTAGACAAGCGTGCGCGAGTTTGAAGGCGACGCCGACGCCCGCGAGATTTTTGTCCGGGTAGTTGCAGCCGCGCTGGTTGGCGTTCAGGACGGCGAAGGCCGGAGGCGAGCCTTCCGCGTCGTCCGGCAGGTGATGATCCGTGACGATCACGTCGAGGCCGTTCGCGCGCGCCCATTCCAGAGGCTCGTGCGCGCGGATGCCGCAATCCACGCTGATGACGAGCGCGCAGCCTTCCGCCTTCGCGCGTTCGAGCACGTCCTGCCGGATGCCGTAGCCTTCGGTGAAGCGGTGCGGGACGTGAAAGCGCGTCGCGGCTCCGAGCAGTTGCAGCGCGCGACGCAGGACGACCGTGCCCGTCGTTCCGTCAACATCGTAGTCGCCGTAGATCAAGACCTGCTCGCCCGCGTCAACCGCGCGCAGCACGCGCCGCACGGCGTCGCTCATGCCGAGCATCAGCGAAGGGTCGTGCAGTTGATCGAACGAAGGATGGAACAACTTCTGCGCGGCCTCTTCCGTTTCGACGCCGCGCGCGATGAGCAGCCCCGCGACGACGGGAGAGAGGCCGAGGCGCGCGGCGAGCGCGCGTGCGTGCGCCTCGTCGTAGCCGCGCACGTTCCACTGTACGGGCTGGTGTGTAGGGCTGAAGGCTTCCTGCATCTTTACTCTGCGAACCAACCGTTCGGGTCGAGCAGTTTGACGCCGATGCGTTGTCGCCCGTCTTCTTCGTCTTTCCAGATGCCGTTGACTTCGGCGTCGAGCGGGTGGCCGAAGGGCGGTGTGAGACGCAAGACCGCGCCGAGTTCGACGGTGGCTTCGGCGATCAGGGTTGCGCCGCCGCGACTGACGCGCACGGCTTCGCCGCTCTCCTTGAAGGGCGCGCCGTCGGGCGCACGGCCTTCGAGTTCGACGGGAAAGTTGACGGGGACGCGTGGGCTGCGTGGGCGTTGCGAAGGCGAGTTGTCGGGTTCGGTTCTGGTTTCATCAGTCATATCTATCTTAAGACCCCCTTCTGAATCGGATCAGAAAATGCACGGCAACTGTGCGGAAACAGGGGCACCGGAGAGT
>DASWNS010000028.1:0-6381 GCA_036399115.1 Pyrinomonadaceae bacterium
CCGCGCGGAGAACGTGGGCGATGCGCAGGTGGTGGTTCGCTCGACCGCCGTGCGCGACAACAACCCGGAGTTGATCGAGGCGCGCGAGCGTTCGATCCCCGTGATCGCGCGGGCTGAGATGCTGGCCGAGTTGATGCGACTCAAACGCGATACGGTCGCCGTCGCAGGCTCGCACGGGAAGACGACGACCACTTCGATGATCGGGATGGTCTTGGGCGCGGCGGGACTCGACCCGACGGTGGTGGTTGGCGGCGTGGTCGGTGCCTTCGGATCGAACGCGCGTCTGGGGAAGAGCGATCTGATGGTGGTGGAAGCGGACGAAAGCGACAGGTCGTTTTTGATGCTCGCGCCGACTTTCACGGTCGTCACGAACATCGACCGCGAACACATGGACTACTACCGCGACATGCAGGACATGCAGGATTGCTTCATCCGCTTCGTCAACAAAGTGCCGTTCTACGGCGCGTCCGTGTTGTGTCTCGACGATCCTTACGTGCAGGCTGTGATCCCGCACGTCAAACGCCGCCGCATCACTTACGGCCTGAGCGCGCAGGCAGACGTTTCGGCGCACAACATCAAGTTTGATATTCCGTTCGGTTCGCGCTTCACGGTCTGGCGCGGGCATGAAGTGATGGGCGAAGTGGAGATGCGCGTGCCGGGTTTGCACAACGTCTATAACGCGCTCGCGGCCATCGCCATTAGCTTCGAGTTGGAAGCGCCGTTTGAAAAGACCGTGGAAGGCTTGGGTGCATACACGGGCGTCAATCGCCGCTTTCAGTTCAAGGGCGAAGCGCAGGGCGTGCTCGTCGTGGACGATTACGGGCATCACCCGACGGAGATTCGGGCGACGCTCGCGGCGGCGAAGATCGGTTCTTCGGGCCGGCGCATGGTCGTGCTCTTTCAACCGCACCGCTACACGCGGACGCAGGATCAGATGGAAGAGTTCGCGCGTTCCTTCAACAACGCCGACGTGCTTCTCGTCACAGACATCTACGCGGCGAGCGAAGACCCGATTGAAGGCATCACGGCGGAGGCTCTGGTCGAAGCGGTGAAACGCTACGGCCACAAGAACACTTTCTATGCCGGTTCTCTGGAGACAGCCGTGAAAGCTCTCTTGAGCGAAGCGCACAACGGCGACATGGTGATCACGCTCGGCGCGGGCAACGTCTTTCGCGCGGGCGAAGAGTTGATCGAACTCTTGAGCAAAAACGGCCACGGGCACGGCAACGGCAAATGAAAGGAGACGATGAACGCGGAATGATGAATGATGAATTAAGAAAGCAAAGAAGACTGCTTTTCGTTCCTCATTCCGCCTTCATCATGCATAAATTTTTATCGTGACGACGATGACGCACAGCACGATCAGCCCACGCGAGCGCGACGCGGCGATTGAAGAGATCGCGGCGCGTCTGGGCGTGCGTGCGGAGCGCGGCAGGCGTTTTGCCGAGTTGACGAGTTTGCGTGTGGGCGGGGCGATTGATTGGGTCTTTGCGCCGGAGACGGAAGAGGCGGCAGCACAGTTGGCCGGTGAGTTGGACGCGGCAGGGATCGCGTGGCGCGTGCTCGGCGCGGGCAGCAACGTCCTCGCCGACGACGAAGCGCATCATTACGTCGTCTTGAGCATGCGCGAGGTGAAGGGGACGGCGTTGTTCGAGGGCGAGCGCGTGAGCGTGAGCGCGGGTTATTCGCTGCCGCGCCTGTGCGTGGATGCGGCGCGGCGCGGACTCGCAGGCATCGAGGGCTTGGGCGGCATCCCCGGCACGGTCGGCGGCGCGCTCTGGATGAACGCGGGCGCGTTCGGGCACGAGATCGGAAACGTGGTGGAGACGGTGCGTGTGGCGCGCAGGGGGCGCGTGGTTGAAGTGCGCGGCAGCGAGATCGAATGGAACTACCGGCACACGTCTTTCCGCGAGGGCGAGTTGTTGTTAGGCGTGACGCTGCGCCTGCGTCCTGACGACTCGGCGAAGATCGTGGAACGGATGGCGGAAGTGAAGCGGCAGCGGATGGAGACGCAGCCGCACGGCGCGCGTTCCGCCGGGTGCTTCTTCAAGAACCCGCCGGGGAGCGGCCTCAGCACCGGGCGGATGATCGACGAGATGGGCATGAAAGGCGAGAAGCGCGGCGGCGCGGTCGTCTCACCCGTCCACGCCAACTTCATCGTGACCGAAGGCGACGACGCACGCGCCTCCGACGCCTTCGCGCTCGCAGAAGAGATCAGGGAACGCATACGACGCGAGCGCGGCATCGAGTTGGAATATGAAGTGGAACTATGGCGCAGCGGCAACGCGCGCCAAGCGGTTGAGAGTAATGCTGGCAGAGACGAAGCGGGTTCGGGCGAAGAGTCTGTGAATGCGCAGGGCGCAGCAGTTGAAGATGAAAAGCGCGGCTGAACATTGAAGGACAAGTCTTTGACTTGTCACTCGTCACTCGTCACTTGTTACTGTAGTTGGCACCTGTCATTAGGAGTAAAGATGCTGAGAGAGCAAGTCATCACACCACGCACGGGTCGCGGCGGCGCACAGAGCGGCGGCGGTCGTGGCCGCGCCGGAGATGTCGCACAGCAGCGTCCCGTCAAGCGCGGCGGCGCGGGTGGCGGTCAGCGCGGCGGTACGGCCACGCGCAAGGCTGCGAAGGGGGGGGCGTGGGGCAAGGCTCTGGCGTGGATGCCGCTCATCGGGAAAATGCTGGTCGTCGTGTGCGTCCTGCTGGTCTGCTTCATGGCTTATCGCACGGCGGCGTCATCCTCTTTCTTCGCGCTGCGGACGGTTGACCTGAGCGGCGTGTCGCAAGGTTCGGAAGACCAACTTAAGGCTCTGGTGCGGCGCGTGGGCGGCGCGCAGGGCGTCTGGAAAGCCGACCTCGACGCGATCAGCGCGGAACTCGAACGCCAGCCCTGGGTGCGCAAAGCGATTGTCTCGCGCGTGCTGCCTTCGGGCTTGCGCGTGCGCATCACGGAGCGCACGCCGCGCGCCGTGGTCAGAACTTCGGCGGGGCGTTTCGTCTGGGTTGACGACGACGGAGTGACGGTCGGCACGGTTGCGCCGACGCAGAACGCGCCCGCCTTCTTCATGCGCGGCTGGGACGAGTCGGGCACGGAATCGGGACGCACGGAGAATCGCCGTCGCGTGGAGAAATATCTGGAACTGTCGCGCGAGTGGGAAGCGGCGGGCGTGGCCTCGCGCGTGAGCGAAGTTAATCTCGACGATCTGCGCGACGTGCGCGCGCAGTTGACGGGCGACGATTCGCAGATCGAAGTGCGACTCGGTCGTGAGGATTTGACCAAGCGGCTCAGGCAATCTCTGGAAGCTCTCGACGAACAACGCTCGACGCCGCGCGGCGCGCACATCACCTACATCGACATGACGCAGGGCAAGCGCGCCGTGATCGGCTTCAAAGCGCACGCGCTCAAGCAGAGCGACGGAGACGCCTCGAACCCCGGCGCGCACGACGGCGCGGCCAGCGGTGATGTCGCTGATGTCGCGCCTGATACAAACGGCGCGAACGGCACGAGCCGTCGTGCGGCGGAAACGAAGAAGCCGTTAGTTCAAGCGGCTAACAAGCCGCGCCCGTCCGTCGAGAAGACGGCGAAGAGTAAAGAGGTCAAGAAGGCGCAGCAGGCGGGAGCGCGTGAGAACGAGCGACCGGCGACGGGGCAGACGCGCGGAGGGATGGAACGCCCGCGCCGTGTGGGGCGCAGCGGTTAAAGCGCGGCTGCGGCGTGGGCGGGGCGGAGAAGAACGCGGGCGAAAGTTTTCGCACCCTTTGAGAAGGACGAGAGAAACCAGCATGGCGAAACGCGGAGCACACACCGTCGGCTTGAGCATCGGTACGAGCCGTGTGAGGTGCATCATCGGCGAGCCGGGCGATGTGTCGGGCGCGCTCGACATCGTCGGCATCGGCGAAGCGGAGGCACGCGGCCTGCGCAAAGGCGTCATCGTCAATCCCGAAAACGCCGTCGAGGCGATCAAGCACGCAGTCGAAGCCGCCGAGCGCATGAGCGGACTCGAAGCCGAAGAGGTGACGATCAACCTCGCCGGTTCACACATCATGGGCTTCAACGGGCAAGCCATCGTCGCCGTCTCAGGGCGCGATCGCGAGATCACTTCGGACGACGTGCGCCGCGCGATTGATTCGGCCTGCGCGATTCAACTTCCGGCGGGACGCGAGATCGTCGACCGGCTCCCGCAGGAGTTCATCGTCGACGATCAGGACGGCATCAACGATCCGGTCGGCATGATCGGTGCGCGTCTGGCCGTCAAAGTCCATATCGTGACGAGTCCCGTCACGGCGCGGCAAAACGCCATCAACGCCGTCAATCGCGCCGGTCTGGTCGTCTCCGACATGGTGCTCGAACAGCTCGCCGCCGCCGAAGCGTCTCTGACGGAAGAGGACAAGGAGTTCGGTTCGGCCTTAGTTGACATCGGCGCGGAGACGACCGGCCTCGTCATTTATCAACGCGGCGCGGTGCAGCACACGGCGGTCTTCGCGCTCGGCGGTTCGCACTTTACGAACGACATCGCGTTCGGACTGCGCACGCCGATTCCCGAAGCGGAGAAGATCAAGCGTTCGGTCGGGTTCGCATCGAGCACGGGTTTGAGCGAGATGGAGCGCGGCGAACTCGTCGAAGTGCCTTCGGTCGGAGGACGTGGCCCTCGCCAGTTGTCGCGCCAGATTTTGTGCGACATCCTGCAACCGCGCGCCGAAGAGGTGTTGATGCACGTGGCCGACGAGATACGCGAATCGGGATGGGACAGGCAGTTGTCGAGCGGCGTCGTCTTGACGGGCGGCGGCTCGCTCCTCGGCGGAATGGTCGAAGTTGCGGAGCAGGTCTTCGATGCGCCGGTGCGTCTCGGTTATCCCGAACGCGACCGTTTCGGCGGCCTCATTGAAGACATTCAAACTCCGGCGTGGACTGCCGCCGCCGGACTCTCGCTCGTCGCCGGGCGTGCAAACGCCGTCGAAGCGCGCTCTGCCAGCGGCAAGCGCGGAGCGACGGGTGGTTTGACTGCTTTCGTTTCGAAATTTCGGAATCGTTTTAGTAGTATTTTCTGACAAGTTGTTGTATGCTGCCGCGCCAGCCGGCACAAGATGTTGTCCGCAATATATGGGTGTCACCGGCGCGCACAGCCCAAAATAGCCGCACAGGCTCTCCTGCGAGCGGTGGGCGTTCAAAGAAGAGAAAGGACTTATAAGATATGACACCGGAAAGCCGTCAGCCGGGCAGTGGCATTAATATTTTCATAGACGATGATCCTCCGATCACCGGCGCGCGCATTAAAGTGATAGGTGTTGGGGGCGGCGGCGGCAACGCCGTCAACCGCATGATCGAGGCCGGCATCGAGGGCATCGAGTTCCTCGTCGCCAATACGGATTTGCAAGCGTTGAAACGTTCGCGCGCGCCGATCAAGATTCAACTCGGCGGCAAGTTGACCAAGGGACTCGGCGCGGGCGCAAACCCCGACGTTGGCCGCAACGCCGCGCTCGAAGATACGGAAAAGATTATCGAGGCTCTGGAAGGCGCGGACATGGTCTTCGTCACGACGGGGCTTGGCGGCGGCACGGGCACGGGCGCAGCCCCGATTATCGCGAGTCTGGCGACGGAGTTGAATGCTTTGACGGTCGCCGTCGTCACAAAGCCTTTTCACTTTGAAGGCAAGCGGCGCATGCAGCAGGGCGATCAGGGCTTGAGGGAACTTCGTGAATGCGTGGACACTGTGATCACGATTCCGAACGAACGCCTGCTCGGCAACGTGACGAAGGACATGTCTCTGACGGACGCCTTCAAAATGGCCGACGACGTGTTGCGTCAAGCCGTGCAGGGCATCAGCGATCTCATCACCGTACCCGGCCTGATCAATCTGGACTTCGCCGACGTGAAATCAATCATGGCGGGGATGGGCATGGCCTTGATGGGCGCGGGGCGTGCGAGCGGCGAAGACCGTGCGCTCAAAGCCACGCAGGAAGCGATCTCTTCGCCCCTGCTGGAAGAGGCATCGATTAACGGCGCGAAGGGCGTGCTCATCAACATCACGGGCGGACTCGATCTCACGCTCTTCGAAGTCAACGAAGCCTCCTCGATCATACGCGAGGCGGCGGACGAAGACGCCAACATCATCTTCGGCGCGGTGATTGACGAATCGATGCGCGACGAGATGAAGATCACGGTCATCGCGACAGGGTTCGACAAAGAGAGCGCGGACGCCGGACTCGTTCCCAACCCGAACGTGATGCCCGCCGCGCAGCCGCGCTACATCCCGCGCACGGACGAGTTGCCGTCGCGCAGCACCGCCGCCGGGCAATCGCGCGCAGACGATCTCGACGTGCCCGCTTTCATTCGCAAGAAAGCAGACTAACATCAGTGACAAGTGACAAGTGACGGGT
>DASWNS010000029.1:0-7217 GCA_036399115.1 Pyrinomonadaceae bacterium
CTCCGGCGCAGGCTTCATCGAAGCGCGGTCTTCCACGAACTCGACGCCGATCATCATGCCGAGTCCACGCACGTCGCCGATGCAATCGTGCTTCTCTTTCAACTTCTCCAGACCGGCTTTCAGGTACGCGCCGACTTCCGCGCTGTTCGAGACGAGGCCGCCTTCGAGCAGTTCGATGGTCTTCAAGGCGGCGACGAGCGCGACGGGGTTGCCGCCGAAAGTCGAAGCGTGCGCGCCCGGTTTCCAGTCCATCAAATCGGCGCGCGCCACGCACGCTCCCATCGGCAGCCCCGACGCGATGCCTTTCGCGAGGCAGATGATGTCCGGCTTCAAGTCGTGATGATCGCTGGCGAACATCTTGCCCGTGCGCCCCATGCCGGATTGCACCTCGTCAACGATGAGCATGATGCCGTGCGCGTCGCAGATGCGGCGCAAGCCTTCGAGGAACGCGCGCGGCGCGGGCACGTAACCACCCTCGCCCTGCACCACTTCGACGATGATCGCGGCCACTTCTTCGGGCGGCGTGGTCGTCTTGAAGAGACGTTCTTCGATCCAATCGAGACAGGCGCGGCTTACAGTCGCTTCGTCCGTCTGCTCGCCCGTGAAGGGATGGCGGAAGGCGTTCGGGTAGGGCACGTGCGTCACGTCGAGGACGCTGCGCTTGAAGCCTGTGCGTTGCGCGATCTTCGACGAAGTGAGCGACAGGCTCCCAAGCGTGCGCCCGTGAAAACTGTTGAAGAAGGCGATGAACTTCTGTCGCCCGGTGGCGTGCATGGCGAGCTTGAGCGCGGTTTCGATGGCCTCCGTGCCGCTGTTGGCAAAGTGCGTGCGGGTGGGCGAGGGGACGGGCACGATCTCGTCGAGCTTGCGCGCGAGGTCGGGCATCTGGCTGTAGAAATAGTCCGTGCCGCACATGTGTATGAGCTTGGCGGTTTGATCCTGAATCGCTTTGACGACTTCAGGATGGCAATGACCCGTCGAGCAGACGGCGACTCCGGCGTTGCAGTCGAGAAAGACGTTGCCGTCAACGTCCGTGACCCAGACGCCTTCGCCGCGTTCGGCGACGAGTTTGAAAGAGGGGCGCGGGTAAGAAGGCGTGACGTATTGCGCGTCGGCTTCGACGATGGCCTGACCCTTTGGGCCGGGCAGTTCGGTTTTGATCTCCGGCCTCTGCGGCGGGGCGATGGTTGACATGGAAATTTCTCCTTCAGTGAAAAGAACAGATATGAATGACAACTCTCGATTTTCAAAGTTGGAATGAGAGAGTTGCGACGTGCGGGCGCGTTGAAGGAATAATGTGCGAGGCTAGCCGGCGAAGATGTTCGCGCGGAGGTCGAGCGGTCGAAGATTGGAAAGCGGTGAATCAAACATGGGAAAACGTCTTTTGCCTTTTGTCCTTGGCCCGTCGCCGGTGGTTCAAGACCGCGAGCGAAGGTGGATGATTATTTAGCACAAACGACGGACAACTGCCTACCGACGGCGAAGGATTCTGTTTTAGCGTCGCTTCCAGCGCACGCCGTCGCGCGTGTCTTCGAGGATGATGCCGCGCGCGGCGAGTTGGTCGCGGATTTCGTCGCCGCGTGCGAAGTCGCGGCGGTGTCGCGCCTGCTGGCGTTCGTCGATGAGAGCCTGAATCTCGGCGTCGAGCATCTCGCGCTCGGTGTGGCCGAAGATGTTGAGCACGGAATCGAAGCGTGCGATGAGCGCGAGCAGATCGCTTCTGTCGTCGGCGCGCAGAGCGTGGTTGTCGAGCGCGGTGTTCACTTCGCGCGAGAGATTATGGACGGCGGCCAGCGCGACCGAGGTGTTGAGATCGTCGTCCAGACCGTTGGTGAACTCTTCGAGCGCGCGGGCGGCGACGGCGCGCATGGCGGGATTGCTGCCCGCTTCGGTGCGCGCTTCCTCAAGGCGGGCGCGAAAATCCTGTAGGCTCGCCACCGTCTTCTCGTGGCCGCGCAGGCCGTCGAGCGTGAAGTTGATCTGCTTGCGATAGGGCGCGGAGAAGAGCGCGTAGCGGATGGCGGCTGGCGTAAAGCCCTGCCGCGTGAGATCGCGGAAGGTGTAATAGTTGCCCTTCGATTTCGACATCGACTCGCCGTTGATCTTCAAGTGCTCGCCGTGCAGCCAGTAGTTGACGAAGGGCTTTCCGGTCGCCCCTTCCGATTGCGCGATCTCGTTTTCGTGATGCGGGAAGATGAGATCGACGCCGCCGCAGTGGATGTCGAACGTCTCGCCAAGATACTTCATGGACATCGCCGAGCACTCGATGTGCCAGCCGGGACGACCGTTGCCGAGCGCGGTTTGCCACGCGGGTTCGTCCGCAGACTTCTGCGCCTTCCAGAGCACGAAATCGCGCGCGTCCTCTTTCTCATACTTGTCCGTGTCCACGCGTTCGCTCGCGCCCGCGATGTTGCCCGCGAAGTTGATCTTCGAGAGCTTGCCGTATTCGGGAAAAGAGGTGATGCGAAAATAGTAGGAGTCTTCGGTTTCGTAGGCGCAGCCGCGCTCCGCGAGACGTTTGACGATCTCTTCCATCTCCGGGATGTGGTGCGTGGCGCGCGGGGCGATCTCGGGTCGCTGGCAGCCGAGCGCGTCGAAGTCTTCCCAGAAGGCCGCGAGGTAGGGAGCGGTGTATTCGTCGAGCGTGACGTTCTTTTGCGCGGCCATCTGGATGATGCGGTCGTCCACGTCCGTGATGTTTGTGACGTGCAGCACCTTGTAGCCTTTGAAGATCAGGTAACGGCGCAGGATGTCAACGAAGATGGACGTGCGGAAGTTGCCGATGTGCGCGAAGTCCCAGACCGTGGGACCGCAGTTATACATGCGTACCTCGCCCTCGCGCATGGGGCGAAATTCTTCGAGTTGACCTGAGAGAGTGTTTTGAAATTTCAACATCTTAGTTCGAACGCACGGAGACGGACGCTGCGCCCGCGCCGCCGACGAATCGGACGCGCCATCAGAGTGGGCTTGTTCCGCGCGTTTATGGAAGCACGAAGTTGTAGCTGAGCACGCCGGAGACTTTGACGGGCTGACCTTCGAGCCGCGTGGGCGAGAAGCGCGCTCGATTGGCCGCTTCGGTCGCCGCGCTTTGCAGCAACGGATGACCGCCGATGGCTTTGGCGGAGATCACCTGACCGCTTTCGTCAACCGTCACCTGCACGTAGACCGCGCCTGCGGCACGTCCGGCGAGCGCGACGGACGGGTAGGCGGGCTGCGGCTTGCTGACAGCTTTGCCGTCGAGCACGCCGCCGGAGATGGGAGCGCGCGGCAAGAGCGGCCTCGGAGGCGGAGGCGGTTCAGCCAAAGGCGGCAGGAAGTGTTCGTCCGGCAGCGGCATTCTGGGGCGTGCGCTGCACTCTCTCTTTCTGTAGGGTTCAGTCTCCATTGATTTTACTTCCGGCGTGCGGAAGGCGATCCAGAGCGTGGTGGCGCTGACGCCGAGGCCGAAAGCGAAGAGGGCAACTGCGATTCGGAGCAATGTGTTTGGCATAACTTTACTTCCTTTGCTGAACGAGAGCTAGAGGGACGACCCCGCCGTCCGGTCTGAAATAATCGTCCTTCAGCGAGAGTCTAGGCAAGTCTAGGCGGCTAGTCAAATTTTAGGTTCTACCGGAGGGAAGTACGAAGCAGCGGCGACAGGATCAGCGCACTTGTTTGAAGTGGTCGAAGCCGGAAGGTTGCAGGATTTCTACCCGCCCGCCGCGTGAGATTCGGATGCCTTCGACGCCCTCTCTCACCTCGCCGATGCGTGTGAGCCGCACGCCGCCGAGCCGCTTCGGAAGTCGCGCGGCAGCGCGCGGGCGCACGGTAAACAGCAACTCGAAATCCTCGCCCCCGTGCAGTGCGAAGTCGAGCGCGTCCTCTTTTAAAGCGCGTGCGAGACTGTGAGAGGCAGACGCGCCGGGCTGTCCGAGCAGGGGCGCGACGGGGAGGCGCGATGCTTCGATGAACGCGCCGACGCCGCTTCGTTCGCAGAGATGCGCGAGGTCGGATGAGAGTCCGTCGCTCAGATCAATCATGGCAGAGACCAGACGCCGCTCACCTAAGAGCGCGCCGCAGGCGACGCGGGGCGTGGGATGCGTCTGCCGCCGCGTGAGTTCTTCAAAGCCGGAGAGGAGACGCGTGCGTGCGCCGGGCGTGCGCAGGCTGCGGGCGCGTTCCATTAACTTCAAGCCCGCCGCCGCGCCGCCGAGCGTGCCCGTCACGTAGATTTGATCGCCCGCACGCGCGCCCGAACGCAACACCGCGCCCCCGCGCCGCGTCTCGCCGATCACGATTGAATCGATCACGATGCGTTCGGGCGTGCGCGACACGTCGCCCCCGATGAGCGTCACGCCGAACTCACGCGCGGCAAACAGGAAGCCTTCTGAAATGCCTGCGGCAAACGGCGACTCCCAAACGTCCTGCGGCAGGCCGAGCGAGAGAAGCGTCCAGCGAGGTCGTGCGCCCATCGCGGCGATGTCCGAGAGCGAGACAGCGAGAGCCTTGTAGCCGATGTCGTGCGGAAG
The DNA here is from genome assembly GCA_036399115.1 of Pyrinomonadaceae bacterium. Lineage (GTDB taxonomy): Bacteria > Acidobacteriota > Blastocatellia > Pyrinomonadales > Pyrinomonadaceae > JAIVJZ01. The sequence goes on from DASWNS010000029.1 coordinate 4,509, forward strand.
GTATGCGCGGCGAAAGTCTATGTCTTCGACGAGGAGGTCGGCGGTGATCACGGAGTCGCGCCCGCTGCGTCCCACGCCGCGCCCGGTGAGCACGGCGGCGTCGTCGCCGATGCCTTGAACGAGGCCGCCCGTCTTATTTAGACGCGACGCTTCCGCGTGTCGCTTGATGCGCGAGATGAAATCGAACTCGCCGTTCGGGAGTTGGCCGGTCGATGAACGCGCGACGACGGGTGATGCGCGAGGCGGGACGACCGGACGAGCTTTCCGCTTTACTTCATCCTTCATCTCTCCGCTCTCCGCCCTCGACGTTTCACAGCTTCCGGCGCATCGAATCGAGTCCGTCGCGGATGGCGTCGAGCGAGGTGGAGAAGGAGAAACGCAGGTGGCCTTCGCCGTGTTCGCCGAAGACGATGCCGGGGACGGTGGCGACTTGCGCGCGGTCGAGCAGTATCTCGGCGGCGGTGCGACTGTCGGCGTGGATGCGCGTGACATCCGCGAAAGCATAGAAGGCTCCGGCGGGCGGCGCACACTTGAGGCCGATCTCGTTCAAGCCGTCGATCATCAGGTCGCGGCGTTCTCGATACTCGGCGCGCGTCGCCGCAAAAAAGTCGGGCGGGGTATTGATGGCGGCGAGGGCAGCCCATTGGGTCGGCGTCGAGACGCCATTGGTTGAATAGAGCGTGGTCTTGCGCAGGCCGGTCATCCACGGTTCGGCGGCCACGACGTAGCCGATGCGCCAGCCCGTCATCGAATAAGACTTCGAGAGCGTATAGACGGTGAGCGTGCGTTCCCACATCCCTTCGAGCGAGGCGATAGAGACGTGTTCGCCTTCATAGACCAGGTCTTCGTAAGCCTCGTCGGCGATGACGACGAGGTTGCGTTCGCGTGCGAAGGCGGCGACGGCCTCGGCCTCCTCGCGCGTGAAGACCACGCCCGTCGGATTTTGCGGCGTGTTGTAATAGATGGCGCGCGTCTTGGCCGTCGTGTGGCGCGCGAGCGTCGCGGCAAAACCTTCCCGGCGCGCTTCCTCTGTCGAAACCAGCACGGAGCGCGCTTCGCAGCCCGCGATCAAATCTTTAACGGGCGTCCAGTAGGGAGAGAAGAGCAGCACTTCTTCGCCGGGATTGACGACCGACTGGAACGCGCCGAACAAACCCTGCATGCCGCCGTTCTGCACGATCACGTCCTTCGCTTCGACGGGCATGTGGTTGCGCGTACGCAATTTTTGGGCGATGGCTTCGCGCAATTCCTGTATGCCGGAGGAGGGCGCGTAGCGCGTGCGATCTTCGGCGAGGGCGCGCGTCATCGCTTCTTTGACGTGTTCGGGCGTGTTGAGAAACGGTTCGCCGCCTTCAAATTGATAGACGGTTGCGCCCGCCGCGCGCAACTCCATGATGCGGTTGCGAATCTTGACGATGTCGGAAAACCCGACCGCCTCCAGACGCGCAGCGAGACGATAGACGGACGGAGCGGTAGACACCATGGCGACGAACCTCCAAATTTTTCAGGCGTGGAAGAGAAGCGGGATTATAGCTTGCCCCCGCCGCGTGCGTCCAACTCGCCCGCCCTTTAGAGAAGCCGTTTAAAGAAACACGCAGGCGTCGAGCTTGTCGTTGAGCTTGTCATTAAGCTTGCCGTTGAGCAGGGTATTGGAGGAGGTCGTTGAGCATTTCGTGTCTCGACCGATACCATATCGTGCACGATTGCGATTCCGGCGCGCACTCGGTCGAGCGTCAATATTACATTTTCGTTGCAAAGAGAAAATTCAGCCTTTGAATGTCTGAAAAAACGAGTAGTTGAGGTTAAACTGTCGGCGACTCTCCCTCTGACACGACTTGCGGAACGTAGCTTGCTCATTTATCGAGCGGGTTAATCGAACTCACCTGAACCATTTGGCGAATTGAAGGAGAAGCTGACCAATGAACTTACAGAATAAGATTTTACCAGTCGCACTCGTGGCCGCGCTTTTGGGTGGCACTGTCGGCGCGTTCGTGATGCGCCCCAAGACGAACGAACTCAACACGGTCGCCTCATCGAATTTGTTACCGGCTGCGAAGGATGTGAATTCGCAGGCCGCGTCGTTGCGTTATAACGAGACGCTCCCGGCGAACAATAATGAGACGCCCGCGACTTTAAACGTCGCCAACACGTCGAGCGACGAGGAATGCTATCGCGCCGGTTTCACCGAAGGATTCGCAGCGGCGCGTGAAGACAAGAACCTCCGCAGCAGCAACCTGACGAACTCCGCGACCCGCTCGACCGAGCGCGTCGTCTACCGCGACGCTCCGGTTCGCCGCACACGTGTGGCGCGCAACACGCGTGCTTCGCGTCAGGCTTACTACGATTATGAACCGCGCAAGCGTTCGTTCTGGTCGAAGCACCGCGATAAATTGACGGTGGCGATGGGCGCGGGCGGCGGCGCGTTGGTTGGCGGCCTCATCGGCGGCAAGAAGGGCGCGGCTATCGGCGCACTCGGCGGCGGTGCAGGCTCGGCCTTGTACACGTACAAAATCCGCAACCGCAATCGTCGCTAATTCAAGCCGGGACGGTGTGAGATGGATCGTGGCTCGAAGCAGACGGCGCGACGCGCAACTTCAGCTTTCCTGATCGCTCTGGCAGTAACGTTATGGGCAGTTCCCAACGAGGGACCTGCCCATTCTTTTGTCCACGGGCGCGAGCGAATGACGACCCACGCCCGCGCCGCAAACG
>DASWNS010000030.1:0-8442 GCA_036399115.1 Pyrinomonadaceae bacterium
CGCTCATAAACCTTTATCGCCTCGTCCCATCTCGCCCCGGCATCGCTGCGCGCGCCGCGCGCCTCGTAGATTTCGGCGAGCGCAGAGAGAGAGAGGGCTTTATCCTCCGGCTCGTCGGCCATTCGTGGCAGGCTCAGGGCGTCGAGGTAAGAACGCTCGGCTTCGCGGTTCAGCCCCGTCAACAGGTAGAGGTCGCCGAGCAGGCGGACCACCGGAAGACTTTTCGGGGCGACGATTGCGTTCAGCGACTCGATGGCTTCCGCGTAGAGTTCTCGATCCATGTAGACGTAGGCGAGCATCAATTTCTCCGCGTCCGGCGGGAGGCGCAGACGGCGAATCGCATTCACTTCCGCACGCACCTCCCGCGCTTTGCAAGCGGCGGCGCGACTCGCCTGCGGCTGGCAGTCTTCCAGTACCGTGAAGCCTGTGTCCGGCATGCGCTCCTTCTCAGAGCTGCCGAAGTTACCGGCGACAACTACCAACTGGTAGTCGCCCGCTTTTAGCTCCGGACGGTTGGCCGGGTATGGCAGAACGTTCGCGCTCGTCTTCTCCAGCCAGATCAACTCCATCCCCGCGCCGAAGAGACTCACGGTGTAGGTTATCTCCGGGTCGGAGGCGGCAGCGTGCGCGGCGGACTTGGACACGGGCGTCCAACGGAAAGTCGGCCTCCTCGTCAACAGGAGCGTCCGGCGCGGCGCGACGATGACGGGGAAGGAGCCGTCGAAGTTGTCGCCTCCCCTCGCCGGTGCGATGCAGCCGCCGTTGCGATTGACGAAAGATTTATCCGAGCAGGGGACGGGGTTCGCCCCTGACTTCAAGCTGTGCTGGCTTTGATCGCCGCACATGATCGTCGCGCTCGCGCCTTCGGCCAGTTCCAACAACGCGCCGCGCCTGACCGTCATCCACGGCTCCGCATTGAAAGGTGCTGCCCTGCCGTTCAACCTGATCTTGAGTTTCCCTGCCGGGTGCGACGGGTTGATAGAGATGATCATGCCCGTGTAAGGATTTTTTTCCTTCCCGCAATTCTTCTGGCTCACGGCGGGCGGTGACGCCAACAGCGCGAGGACGGCGGCCAGCGTCAGCCTGCTTAAGACGGCGCGTAGCGAGGCACTATTCATAGCTCTTCTTCCTCCCGTATTTCTCCCTCGCCTCATCAACCCAGACGGCCTCCACGTCTACATCTACGGAATAGGCGATGCAGTCGTACCACTCATCAATGGCTTCATCCGCACGTCCCTGCGCCTCAAGCGTGTAGGCCAGCAGGCAGTGAGCCGAGCCACGGTCTGCACGGATCGCTTTCGCTTGCCGGAGGTCGCTTTCGGCAGCCGCGTAGTTCTTCAATTTGTATCTCGCCCAGCCTTGATTCTTCAGCAGTGAATAACGCACGTCGTCGTCGGGCGGCGGGTGCTGCCGGAGCTGTTGATCCAGTATCGCCAACGCCGTCAGGGTCTGCGCTTCGTTTCCGCATTTCAGATACAGCCGCGCGAGGTTGTTCTGCGCGTGCGTGAGAGCATGGTCCAACTTGATCGCCGCCTCGTAGTGCGAGATGGCCTTCTGGCAGTTGGGTAAACGCTCGTAGGCGTCCGCAAGGTTGTAGTTCGCCTCCACGTATTCGGGCTTGAGCGTGATAGCCCGTTCGTAGCTCTCGATGGCCTTCGAAATATGCCCCGCTCGCGCCTGACTCCCGCCGAGGTCGTTGTAATAATGTGCGAAGAGAGGAAGCGTCAGGCGTAAGGGAAAGACGAGGCAGAAGAGAGCGAGCGCGATGGCGAAGCGTCTCATCACACCGGCCTGCTTAAATAGCCCTGCGCGTTGCAGAACCCCCTGCACGCCGTGTCGTCCCGCCTCCGTGATCGTTCCCACGGTCAGGAGTCCCAGCAGCGCGCTCAACACGTTGAGCGGCACCTGTACGACGGAGCCGAGGATGCTCACCCACTCCCCTTCACCGGAGAAGAAACGGCGCGTGATCTCCGTGAGGAGACTGAGCGAGACGGTGACGAAGAAAAACGTCAGGAGAATCCAGACGGCGTCATACTTCAGACGCTTCTCTTCCGCCTCCGCTTCTTCCTTCACCACGCGCTCGTCCAGAAACCACCACCAAGACCTCTCCGGCGGCGACTTCACCTCGCGCCAGTTCAAGAGCTTATTCGCGCCGACCGTGTTCCTGATGACGCTCGCCTTATCCTTCAACCTGCGATCCAGTTCAGCCACGCGCCCGAAAGTCGAGGCCGTGACGCCCTGACTTTCCGCTAACGCGTTCGCCACCTCATCGCGCGCCAGCAGTATCTCCCAGACATGCTGCTCATACTCGTTGCTCGCAGGCGACGGCAAATTGTCGAGCCACCGTTCGTAGCGTGATATCGAATCTTCGATACCTCCCATAAAGTTTCTCCGGGTGCTTGCGCTCGTATTGTGTCGCGATCAACTTTCTTATCGCGACCCGAAGAGATGAGGCGCGGGCTTGCAGTTGACCATTTCGACAGTATGTAGGCCGTTCAAAGATACGCGCCCGCCGGTTAAGCGCGGTCAGCCGCTAAGAGATACGCCGCCAACGCCGCCGTGATGGGCTGGCCGGTGCGCTCTTCAACGAACAACCATTGACCGGCGGGGTTGATCTCAAGAAAGACGTACTCCCCTTCCGGCGTGAGGCGCATGTCTATCGCGCCATAGACGAGGCCGAGCGCATTCATGAACGAGCGTAGCTTCGAGACTATCTCAGGGGGCAGTTCATGCGCCTCGATGGGGGCTTCGTGCATGGTCATGCGAAAGTCCACGTGATAGTCCGTCTCGCCGGAGCGGATCGCGGCTGGGAAGACCTCGTCGCCGATGATGGTGATACGCAGGTCTATGTCGGCGCGGATATGCTCCTGAAAGATGACGGGAGCAAACCGTACCGCGTCGAGTTGCGCCAGTTCCTCCGGCCTCAACAGACGCGTTTCACGCCACGCCCGTTCGGTCGCGGAAAAAGCTTTATAGATGGTGCCCGCCGCTCCTTCGCCCTCGATGAACGTCGCGGCACTGGCGGGATCGTTGGTGATCAGCGTTCGGGGCACTCTGAATCCCAGCCCGACCGCGACCTTCAGTTGATACGCTTTGCGTGCGGCCACCTCGTCGCGTTCCGGGTTATTGACCCAGTGCGCATCGAGGCAAGACCACAGCCCCACGACGGCGGCATGGCATTCACCGTAAGCGAAGTTGCGATCCTCGCTGCCCGACACTTCCTCCGGTATGACGAAGGGCTGCGGGCGTCGCCACCAGACGCAGCGCACGCCGGACATATCGCGCCGGGTTCCGTCTATCGACACGTTGGCCGCCGAACGTTCTCCGGTCGCGTGCGTAATATCGAGTCGTATCTCACGCGGGAAGCGTGCGTTGTCGAAGAGCAACGCCTCGCTTCCCGCGCGAGCGAGGTGATCGAGCACAGTGGTCGCGTGCGGGTCGGCCAGATGTGAAATGATCAAGATCATAACTAAGATTTACGCAGCGCGACGACGGCCAGCGCAGCCGGACCATCAACCTCCGAGGTTGCCGCCCGCCGCCTCATACTCGGCGAGCAACTGCCGATACTCCGCGTCGAGTTGCATGAGTTCGGCCTCGCCCGCCGCCATCGCCTGCTCAAGTTGCATCAGAGCATGCTCTATCTGGCCGAGCACTTCTGCCTGCTGGCCTTCGCCGCCCCAGGCATTGGAATGATGCGGCGTGCCGAGGATAAAGGGACGGGCTGGCTGGCCGCCTGCGCCCGGAGACTCGCCGAAAGGTCGCGGCCTGTCGCCGATGTTGCCGGGGTTGTCCGCACCCGGCGGTTTGCCTTCCAAGGCGGGAGGCTTGGAGAGGGTCAGGTCGTCCAACACCTTTCGTTTGGCGACAACGTCGTCGCGGAATTTCAGCGTCACCGCAATATCATCGAGCACCTTCCGTTTGTTGCCGACATCATCGCGGAACTTAACCGTGACGGGGTCGTCCGCCAGTTTATTCTTCGGGGCGACCAGAGCGCGGAGCGTCGGCGAGGCGGCGATCACGGCAGCAATCCGCTGGCCGAAATTTGTGCCGCCGTCGCCGGGGCTGTCGCGCGTGCAGCCGCCGTTCGTGTGGATACCGACGAGCCGCCCATCTCTGGCGCGCAGGATGCCGGAGCCGGAATTGCCGCCGAGCGTGTCGATGTCGCCGTAATGAATGAGATTGCCCGCGAGCCGCGTGGTTGGTCCCGCTTCGATTCGCTTCGGACGCCCGGCGGGATGACCGATGATGCAGAGCATCTCCGGAACGACGGCATCGGTGGTTGACACCACGCCTCGTCCGAAGGTCGCACCGGGATTGCCTGCGATGCGGCAGATAGCCATGTCGAGTCCGCCGAGCCGGTACTCGATCAGTTCGACGATAGCGAAACTCTGTTCGGGTCGGAGATTGCCCGCCGGATCAACCTGAAAGTTGAAATTCAGATGCATGTTGCGGGCGATCTCCTGTGGAGAGATGATGTTGCTTGTGCCGTTCTGGCGCGGGCGTTGCCACCCGCCGCCGGTTTGATCGAAGAGGTGGCCGCAGGTGAGAAACAGATCGTTCGTGATCATCGTGCCGCTGCCCCAGCGCGCGCCCGAAACGTCGCCCGGATTGGTGTAGATCGAGGCGAGGTTGGAGTTCCACTGCACCTGACAGGCGGCGGACTGGTGCGCGGCGACAAAGGCAGTCGTCACGCCCAGCGCGCCGTTGTACTGTTCGACGGGCTGCGAATCATCGTTCGCGCCGCAGATAGTCTCCAGCAGAGCCGCATAGTCGTCGCCGACGCCGCCGTCGAGACGTTCGCTGGTAAGTTCCAAAGGTTCGATGCGCGGAACAAAGAGTGGATCGTCAGCCCGGTCTTCTGACGACCGCACAGACTCCTCGATGCTCCTGCTCCCGGTTTCAGCCGGACGGCGCGGGTTGTCCGAACCCGAATTTTCCTTACTCATATGAACCTCCGTAGTAAATTGTGGTTGATTGATCTCTTGTTGGTTCAGCTAGACCCTTGCCCGTAGGTTGAGGTTTTGGTTGGCAGCGAGACGGATTGCGCCTCGTAGAGTTTTCGATTTGTAACCGCAGGCGGAGCGATGTCGAAGAGAGCGGCCTGTCGCCTGTGTCGGATTGCCGGGAGTCTTGTGAGTAACCCCTGTAGGTGCGCGGGACGCGAGGATTGTTTGAGCATCCACGCCGTGAGGGGACAGTTTCCTGAGCGAGTTGAGGAAGTGCCCGCGATCAAGAGGCAATAATAAAATCGGTTCGCTATCTCGAAAGCAGCCCGCTCACCTTTTTTTGTCGCTGCCTCTAAGATCGCCAACCGCGCCTGTTATCAAGGCCGGAATAATACGCCTGATGTTTGTGCCTGTAAAGAGTTTTATAATGGTCGCATTCCGTTCTGAATATGGTGGGAGAGGTTGTAGCGGCGAACGCTGGTAGAAGTGAATCGTCAGGCTATTTGAAACGGAACTTCCGCGCCCTTGAGCCATTCGGCCAAACCGCCGGGTAATAGATCGCGACGCCCCGGAGCACGCTCGCGCTCGACGGCACCAGCAGGCCGAACGGGTGTCGGGTGAGTGCTGTTGTTAGCTGTCGGGCTGAGTTTACCGGAGGGACGTTCTCGCCCGTGCGTCGCTCATGGCAGGTTGCCCAAAGCGTGCGCCAGCCTGTATGCCGCTATCAGCAGGTGCGCGTCCTGCAATAGATAGGGCTTGGCTGTGATCTCGCCCAATGGAATAAATTGCAGCGCGGAGTCAGGATTTTTACCCGGCTTAACTTCGGCTGCAAAGGGGTAGACGACTTCGGGCGTCACGCCTGATGTCGGAAAATATGAACCGCCCAACTCCCACGCTCGATCAACTCGAAGGTTGAAGTCGCGCGCCAACGCTTCCTCTAGAAAAGCTGGAATCTCGGAATGGCGTCTAATCGTTGAAGGTAGCCGCCATGCCGGAGTGACCGTGATCCTTGAGCTTCCGCTGAATGATTGGACAGCCGGTAGGTCGCGGTGTTCGACGCCGACGAAGACCCCCTGTTCCGTCCTTATCACAGGTAAGACGACCAGAGTGTTATGGCTCAGATGCTCAGGCCGCACGTATTCAAATCGCGCCCCGGCAAGTATCCGTCCCTCCCTGTCACGCTCCGCGAAACTGCCCTCATATAACGAGAGGAACCGTGGCTGAGAAAGCGGCGCGGGTTGACTGAACGCGGCGTGAGCCTGTGGCGTTATGACCTGCGCGGGAGATGATAGGGCGAGCGTCAACGGCTGCACGGAGAGACTAATGGGCGCGCCGATCCAGGGTCCATAATTCCTGCCGAGTTCTTGAAGCAGGCGGTATATATTTATCTCCAGCCTCGCATCGAACAGCCCCCCGACGTGGCACGCCCGCAACACCTGAGTCGCGTCCAACTCACGCACGCTCCCGGCATCTTTGAACGGGGTGTAGTTGGGGAAGGTGAAATCCGTCTGGCCGGGACGAACTTCGACGAGGCGTGAGATGACGAGTTCGTTAACGCCGCCGGGCGAAGTGTAGTAAGAAAAACTTCCGCCGACGTTGATGATATCTTCCGCTTCAAACCCGCCCCGCTCACGCAGAATACGGCAGACCTCTTCTTCTTCGTCGCCTTCCGAATTGACGATGGCGCTGATCGGCTCGGTGATGTACCCGGAGTTGGTCGTCGAGTTGAGGCGGGGCTGGTCGGCGCAGGCGTTGACGACGGGGCGTGGAAAATCCTTCTTCGCAAACACGAAGACCTGTCCTCGGCTCTCGAACCACGGCACCACGTCGAGCGTCTGGTGAGGCCGTTCGACAAGCTCCATGACGTGTCCCGTCGCTTCGTGCCTGTAACCTCTGAGGCTCAAAAAATTGGGCGAAGAGATCGCGCGCCGCTCCTTCTCAAAAAGTTCGACGCCCGCGCCTGCGCGCACCTTCTCGCCGACGATCAGGTAGTTTGTCGGCGGAAACGGTAGCGGGGCTTCGTCCGTGTCTGAAAGATAGAATTTACCTTCAAAGCGGTTCTGCACGATCCAGGGGTTCCAGAGCGGGCGCGAGGTGACGATGCGCAGCCCACGCGAACGGAACGCCGCCTCGAACTGCGACTGTGTGAGATACGTGTACTCTTCCAGAATCTCCGTCTCCCAATCCGCGCGGTAATCTTTGCGCAGCACGAACTCCGCCGCCGCACGCAGAGCGACTTCGTAACGGACAAAGCCGCGACGCGTTGACTCCATTCTGGTGTAGGGAACAGGCGCGTTACGGTTCACGCTGCTGCGCCAGTTTCGCGCGAACAGTTCAAACAGAGCGGCGGCGGATAGCTCGCGGACATCTCCCGTTTCGAGGCCGCCCTTGCCCGGCAGGTCGAGGTAGACCTGCTCCGCCCCGTCGGGGATAACGAAGTCTCTGATGATGATGACGCCGCCGGTTTTAAGTTGTGCGACCTGATTGTCCAAAGTGTCGAGCACACGGTTCACGTCGAAGTTGTTGAAGCTCGTGACGTGATGCAGCACGGAGGAGTCGAGGATGCCATCGAGCGACTCGGCAGGAAAGGCCATGCCGGAGATGTCGCCCACCACGTAAGAGAGGTTCGCGCGCCGGAACTGTTGCGCCGCGCGCTCGACCGAAACGGGGTTGATGTCTACGCCCACCAGTTCCAGCCCGCCGTAGAGGCAGGCCAGATCGTAAGTCCCGCGACCGGAACCAGACCCCATATCCGCGATGCGGCCACGCACGGGAAAGTGTGCCGTGGTGAGCGCGACCTTCTGCTGCATGGAGGCGTCCATTCCGGCGAAATACGCCTCGTAGGCTGCCTGCGTCCCGCGATGCTGCTTCTCGTAGTGTCCGCTCTGATTTGTGGAACTCATCTGTGAAAGCTGCCGGGCGTTTGTGTGTCAGGGCTGCCCTAGCATCGTAAATTTGTATAACTTGCTGCCGCGCGCGGTGAGCGCCTGCCCTCCCGTGTGGAAAAGCCTGTCGTCGCCTCTGACGGAAGGGTCTTGAAAGGTTCTGATGCCGGACGCGCCCCTGAGCCTGGAAAAAACTTCCAACGCGCCCTCGTCGTTCAGGTGCAGGACGACTCCGCTGTCGAGCACTGTAAAGTTAAGATCGGTTGAAGAGACATCGGGCACGAGCCGCGAGTCGTAGTCGCTGAAATCTTTGGCGAAGCGGAAGATGAGCTTGTCGTATCGTCCGCCTTGTGCGCCGACGACCATCAGCACGTTACGGGAGAGCCGTGCGTCGAGAATCTGATAGCGATCAAGTTCGGACAGGCGAACCTGATGACACACACCGGGCGAAGGAAAAATAGATGCGTAGTAAGCTCCCAGAAGATTCTGAATCGCCAAGCCCTGAAACATCCGCGTGGACTTAATCATAACATTGGCGACGGGTTTGATACCCAACAAAATGTCGCCCTTGAGTTCGATAAACTCGACGGCAAAGATGTGCTCCCGCTGCT
>DASWNS010000031.1:0-7679 GCA_036399115.1 Pyrinomonadaceae bacterium
GCAACCGCTCGCTCGCCGTCTGAGGAAGAAGAGGCAGGAAGAAACCATGTCGCAATCGAACAGCCGTCTGCCGCAACAAGCCGTTCAAGTGCCGCCCGCGCTCGCCGCGCAACTGATCGGCGGCGAGATCAACATCGCCGAATTTGTCGGCCTCGGGCGCGACGCGCTCTACGCCATCGCGCGCGTCGGCTATCAGTTTTTGAACAGCGGGCGCGTCGAACAGGCGCGACAGGTTTATCGCGGCCTCGTCGCGGCAGACCCTTACGACAGCGTCTTTCGCTGTCACCTCGCCGCCGCGCATCACCGGCTCGGCGACCTGGACGAAGCGTTCAAAGCGTACACGGCGGCGTTGCGCTTCAACTACGCCAACGTGGACGCGCTCGCCGGACGAAGCGAGATTTTTCTCCAACGCGGGCGCATCGCCGAGGCCATCGCAGACCTTCAAGCCGTGCTCACACACGACCCGCGCAGCCAGCGTGCGACCACCCTGCGCGCGCGCGCCATCCTCCCGGCATTGCGCAACGCCGCCGCGCAAGCGACGAGACAGCCCGCTGTGCAGTCGGGCGCGGCAGGTTCGTAGCGCAGAGCGCCGCGAGAACGTGCGGCAGACGACATAGCGAAGCCCCTGAAAGTGGCGAAAGAGAGTCAACGTCAAACGTGATTCGCCGCTTTCAGGGGCTTCTGAATTTTGGGTAGTGTCCTGAGTTGATTTGAACTCTCCGTGCGCCCTCCGTGCGCTCTGTGACTCTGAGGAAAGCTGACTCATCCCTGCGCAAACGCGCCCATCTGGCTGAGCGCGTAATCCTGCATCACCAGCAACTCGTCCAACAGGTCGAGCATTCGCGCTGCGCCCGTCAACTCGGCGCGTGCGCGCGCCAGTTGCGCGGCATCGGGCGCGACAATTTCCGTCGAGAGTGCGTCGAGGAATCCGCCCTCTTCATTCTCCTGCGCCCCCTGCCGTTGTTCGCCTTCACGCTCGTCGCGCAGGTGGCGCGCGAGGCGGCGCAGGCGCGTGCGCTGCTTTGCCACGAGGCCGCGAATGATCATGCGCCGCATCGTGGGCGACATGTGGCGCAGGGCTTCGCTGTTGCCGGGCGGCGCGGCGAACGCACCCAACACGGAGGGCTGTTGATTCAGCCCCAATAATTTCTCCGTCGCAGACGCGCCGCCCGCCTCACGCATCCGCTCCGCCGCGACCAACTGCGAGGCGTCGCGCCCGGCCAGCACGTCCGGCAGGCTTTGTCCCTGCCCCGGCACGGGGATGCCCGTCGGCTGACCAAGCGTGCCCGGCTGCCCGACCGTCTCCGGCTGTCCCGTCTGCCCCGGCTGTTCGACCGTCTGCTGCCCTTGCGGCGGCAAGCCGCCCACGTTCCCAATCTCATGCATGGCTCACCACCTCCCCGCGTTCCTCTGCCAGTCTGTACACCCAGCGCAACACTGTCGCCACCGCTTCAAACAGTTCTTCGGGAATCTCGCTATCAATCTCCAACTCGTACAGGGTGCGTGCAAGCGGCACGTCGCGCATGATGGGCACGCCTGACTCTTTCGCCAACTCCCTGATGCGCGCCGCGATCAACTCCGCGCCTTTCGCGACGATGACGGGCGCTCCCATCGTCGCGCGATCATACTGGAGCGCGACGGCCACGTGCGTCGGGTTGACCACTACCACGTCCGCGCGCTTGACTGCCGCCATCATGCTCTGCATCAAGATTTCGCGGTGCATCTGCCGCCGTGCGCTCTTAAACAAAGGGTTGCCCTCCGTCTCTTTCCACTCCTCTTTCACCTCCTGCTTGCTCATCCGCAGTTCTTTGAGGTGAAGGAATCTTTGCAGGAAGTAGTCCGCCGCGCCGAGCACGACGAAGGCCAGCCCGACCTTGAAGCCGATCTCGAAGATGAGCGAGAGCGTATAGGTTGCAACGCGCGACGAAGGCTGTCGCGTCAACTCGATCACGTCGCGCCGCGACGACCAGAGCACCGTGCCGATCACGAGCGTCGTGATCGTCATCTTCAACAAAGTCTTGAAGAGTTCGAGGTAGGGACGACCCTTGAAGAACTTCTGTTTGAAGCTCTCCGCCGGGTTCAGGCGGTTGAGGTTCGGTTTGACGGGTTCAAAGGCGAAGATCGAGCCGACTTGAAAATAGCCGACCAGCGCGGCGACGAGGAACAGCGTGGCGAAGAGCGGCAGCAGCACGAGCGCGAACGCCTTGACGCCGCCTGCGAGTGCGCCGAAGGCGTCGGCGCGCGTCAGTTGGCCTTGATAGGCTCCGGCGTGCCGGAGTTGATCCTGCATCGCGCCGCTCAACCATTCGCCCATGTAGCCGCCCGCGAGCCAGAGCACGGCGAGCGCGGCTATGAGCAGCAGGGCGGACGAGAGGTCGTGACTTTTCGCCACCTGCCCGCGCTTGCGTGCGTCGCGGAGGCGTTTCTCAGTCGGGCGTTCAGTTTTCTCGCCGCTGTGCGCCATCTCATCACGTGCGGATTTGCTTGAGTATGGAGAGGAGTTTTGACTTCAACAGCGGATCGGAGGCGACGTACGCGCTCAGGTCTTTGACGACCCGCTGCCCCTGTTCCGTGTCGCGATACTTTTCGCCGAGGCGCGACCTGATCATGTAGCGCGCCGATTCGCGCACCGCCGAGGCCGCGCCTTCGCTGCTCGATAAATTCGACGAGTTGGCGATTTCCGCGAGGGCGGCGCGCGTCGCATTCTTGGCCTCGCCCGCCTGTTCCGCCCCCTGCGCTCCGCTCTGTCCTTCGAGTTGGGAGAGCGCGGCGGCGAAGCGGTCGCCCTCGACCGCCTTGCGTAGCTCGCGCGCGTCGAGTGGTTCCAGCGGCTCCGCGCCGCTCGACAGGGGTGATCCGCCTTTGACTTTCATCTGACTTTCATCCTGAGCGTCCTGCAAAGAGAAAGATCGCCGACGCTAGCGTCGCAATTCATGAAGATTCAGGCAGTGGTTGCGGCGTCGCTCGTCTGCGCGCAGATGAGGTCGGCGGCGTCGAGCAGGGCGCGCGCCGTGCGGCTGTGCGGCGATTGCGCGTCGGCGGCGATAACTTCGTGCAACTCGGCTTCGGCCTCCGCACGCCGCTGCTGGAACAGGAGCGCCTCCGCGTGATGGACGCGCGCATAGAGGCTTTCGGGGCGCAGGCGCAGAGCCTCGTCGCAAGCCGATAACGCCTCCGCGAAACGCCCGCGCTGCAACTCGACCGTACCGAGCGCGACGCGCGGCACGTCCGACTGTGGCAGCAGTTCCGACACGCCGCGAAAGACTGCCTCGGCGGCGTCGAACTTCCCCGCCTCGCGCAGCACGAACCCGGCCTCCATGACGACCCGCAGTTCTTCCTCGGTGGGCTGCACGTCCTTGAGCCTCATCCTTTTTCACCTCTCGCCCGCGTAGCTGTCAACGCCGTGCGCCTTCCAGTGTCTACGACTTGAAGTTATGCACCGCCGACATGTCGCCGTCGTGCTTGGCCTTCAAGAGATTCGAGACGGTCGTGAACTCCTGCGTCTGCGACTGGACGCGGTTCTGGACGGCGAGCATCTGCATGGACTGCTGCGCCTGCTGGTTGAGCATGGACTGCATGTTATTGAAGTCCACGCCGCCCGCACCGCCGTTGATGAAGCCGCCGATGAGGCTGCCCGCCCCCGGCGCGACGATGTTGAGCGCGCCGCCGACGAGGCCGCCGAAGATGCGCGAAAACTTGCCGGGCTGTTTCGGCTGCGGCTGGATGGGCGGCAACGCAGACGGTGCGGGCTGCACGGTCGGCATCTGGTTAATCATCGGATCATTGCTGACTGCCATGTTCTACCTCCCCCGGTCTGTTGCCGGACGCGAAGAAAAGGCTCTCCCGCACATTTTACGAGGCCGTGCTCTCCGCTCGAAATAAAAGAGATTCTCTGCTGTCGAAAGGATTATCGGCGGTTTGCGGAAAAAGTTTCCGGTTGCGCCGAAAAAAATTTTCAGCCCTGTGTGGCCTGCCCCTGCTGCAATTTTTGCAGCTCGTCGAACAGCCCCGAAACCGCCTCGTAGGCGCGCAGGGCGCGTGAAGCGCGTTCCGCATCCTCCTTCGTGCCCTGCCGCACGACGCGTTCGAGCGCCTGCGTGCTCCGGCTGAAACGCCCGCGCATCTCTGCCAGTTGCGGGCTGTTAGGCTGCTCGAACAGTGCGCCGAGCGAAGGGTAGTGATAGAGCGAAGATAGATCGGACGAGCCTGTCGCCGCGCCGTTTTGGGTGGACGCCGTCGCGTCTTCCGACCCGTTTAAGTACCTGTTCATCGGGCTAACCTCCTGCGGGAAGCGTGCGCTCGGATTGAGTTGTAAAGCGGATGCGACGGTGTGATAGTATTAAGTGCAAGTAATTGATGTCAAACAGACGAAGCACTTCCCCCGTTTGTCTCCGAAGTAAGTTATGGATAGTGCAATTTTCCGAATGTCTCCGGGGGCACTCGCCGGACGACCCGCACCCGTTGCATGACGCCGAAACTGCTCATCAAACGCCGGGGGGACGCGCCTTCAGCCGCGCCGCAGAGCGAGTTGGCTCTCGACGGCGCGTTGATTTCCGTCGGCACCGACCCGGCTGCCACGCTCTCCCTGCGCGGCGCGAACATCGCCCCCGAACAGGCTGTCATCATCAACGAAGACGGCCAACTCCTCCTCATCAATCGTGCCGACGGCACAACTCTGAACGACGAACCCTTGCCCCGCGAAGCGCGCCGCCCGCTCACGCACGGCGACCGTCTCGGCGTCGGCAATTACGTCATCATCCTCGTCACGGACGAAGCACATACAGCGTCCGAGAAGGTCGCACGTCAGGGCAACTTTTCCGAGTCTCTAACGTTAAGCACGGACGCGACGGCTCAAGTGGAGACAACTCTTGCGCCGACACAGCCCGTCGAGCCGCCGCCCAACGGAGCCGAGCGCGCACCGCGCAACTTCGCGGCCATTCTCGACACGCTCCGCACGGAGGAAGATAGCTTCTACCTTCTCATCGAAGGCGGCGCGGACGACGGGCAGCGCGTGCGGCTCGAATCGCTGGAGATGCCGCTCGGCTGGGAAGAGACAGGTCAGCGCATCGCCTTCGAGGCCGAAAAAGTTTTGGCGCAGCGCGCCGTGCTGCGCAAGGATTGGACGGGCGTGTTTGTGCAGGCATCCGGCGTCGGCCTCGTCGCCGTCAACGGCGAGCCGGTCGAAGCCCCGCGCCAACTGCGCAACGGCGACCGCCTGACGCTCGTGCCGACCGTCAACACGGCGGCGCAGAATCAAGCCATCCTGATCTTTCACGAACCCGCGTCGCTCATCGCGCTCGACTCACTGCTGTCGCAAAAGTTGCCGCCGCCGGTTGCGCTCCAACCCGCCGCGCCCGATACGAGTCTCATCGCGCAGGCGGACGCAGATGCAGCGTTGGAAGTGTCGCGCGAACGCACGGCGCGTCCTGTTGCGACGCGAAAATACTTCGGCTACTTCACGCGCGGCGAGCTGTTGCTCATGCTCGTCGGCACGCTCATCACGGCGGCGATTATTTTTCTCGTCTTGGAGTTCACGGCGTAGGACGCGCCGCGCGGCGACGCGCCGGTTCACAGGCGCAAGAGTGAAGTGAAATGGACGGGCTTCTCAAACAACTCGCACGGTTCTGGCAGGCTTTGAAGAGCGGCGACGTGCTGCGCCTGCTCGCGCGTCACAACGATCTCGTGCTGCCAATCGCGCTGATGCTCGCCATCAGCATGCTCTTTATCCCGATCCCGACGCCGCTCATCTCCGCGCTGCTCGTGCTCAACCTGGCGATCTCGTTCATCGTGCTCGCCACCTCGCTCTACATCTCAAGCCCCGTCCAATTAACTTCGTACCCGACCATCCTGCTCCTGACGACGCTCTTTCGTCTCTGCCTGAGCGTCTCCGTCTCGCGCAGCATCCTCGAACGCGCCTACGCGGGCGAAGTCATCGAAACGCTCGGCAAGTTTACCGGCGGCGGCAACGTCATCGTCGGCGCGGTCGTCTTCGTGATGATCCTCGTCGTGCAGTTCATCGTGGTCGCCAAAGGCTCGGAGCGCGTGGCGGAGGTGGCGGCGCGCTTCACGCTCGACGCGATGCCGGGCAAGCAGATGTCCATTGACGCGGATATGCGCTCCGGCCTGCTGACGCAGGAGCAGGCGCGCAAGATGCGCGGCGCGCTGCAAAAGGAGTCGCAACTCTACGGCGCGATGGACGGCGCGATGAAGTTCGTCAAGGGCGACTCCATTGCCACCATCGTTATCGCGCTCATCAACATCGCGGCGGGACTCGCCATCGGGATGCTCTATAAGGGGCTGGCGCTCCCGCAGGCGTTGCAGAAGTACACCATCATGACCATCGGCGACGGGCTGGCGGCGATCATCTCTTCGATCCTGATCACCGTCTCGGCGGGCATCGTCGTGACGCGCGTAGCTGCCGACGAAGACAAGTCGAACGTCGGCTCGGACATCAGCCTGCAACTCTTCCACAATCCGAAGCCGCTCGTCATCGCCGCCGCGCTGCTGCTCGTGCTCGCCCTGATTCCGGGCATGCACCTCCCCTTCTTCGTCGTCGGCCTGATAGTCGGCGGCGTCGCTTACCTGCTCTACCGCGCGCAGCAACGCGCCGCCCGCGACGAAGCCGAACGCATCGCCAAGACCGGCGCGACCGGCGGGCGCGACGAGTTGCAACCGACCTTCGCCGTGCCGCTCGCCGTCGTCGTCAGTTCGCCGCTCACGCACCTCATAGACCAGCAGACGCCTTCGGGCGCGCTCTTCCGGCAGGAGTTGCCCAAGCTGCGTTCGGCTCTCTACTACGATCTGGGCGTCATGCTGCCCAACGTCTACGTGAGCGGAGATGCGCCGCTCAAGCCCGACCAGTATTTCATCGCGGTCAAGGAAGTGCCTATCGCCTACGGGCGGCTCAAACCGGATAGCGTCTACGTCAACGACTCCGCCGAGAACATCAAGGTCTTCGGCCTCGAAGGCGAGGACGTGCGCAACCCCGCAGACCTCTCGCCCGGCTCATGGATTCCCGCCGCGCAACGTCCTATCGCCGAACTCGCCGGGCTGAAAGTCTGGACGCCCGTGGAAGTTATCAGCCTCCACCTTTCGCGCGTGATGAACAGGTACGCGCACGAGTTCATCGGCATCCAGGAGGCGCAGGCGTTGTTGGATTTCGTCGCGCGCGGCGTGCCCAAACTGGTCGAAGAGGTTGTGCCGAAGGTGGTCAGCATTCACCAGTTCACGGATGTCCTGCAAAGGCTCGTGCAGGAGGGCATCTCCGTGCGCGACGTGAAATCCATCCTCGACGCGCTTTCCGAATGGGGGCGCATCGAAAAAGACCCGATGATGCTGACCGAGTACGTGCGCGCCTCGCTCAAGCGTTACATCTCCTTCCGCTACACGCAGGGACGCGACGCGCTCTTCGTCTATCTACTCGACCCCGAAATCGAAGATGTGATTCGCGGCGCGATCCGCCGCACGCCGACCGGCTCTTTTCTCTCCCTCGACCCGTCCATCGCACACGATATTCTCGAAGCCCTGCGGCGCGAGATCGCCAACCTCCCGCCAACCGCGCAAAAGCCCGTCGTCATCACCGACATGGAACTCAGACGCTTTGTGCGCAAGATGGTCGAGTTGGAATTCCCGACGCTCGCCGTGCTCTCTTATCAGGAACTCACGCCGGAGTTGAACGT
>DASWNS010000032.1:0-10586 GCA_036399115.1 Pyrinomonadaceae bacterium
AAATAAGATCGCGGAAGCGTTGCCGGAAGTTTTGACGACGACGCTGGATTCAATCGTCAACTGGGCGCGGAAGTCTTCCCTGTGGCCGGCAACTTTCGGGCTCGCCTGTTGCGCCATCGAGATGATGAACGCGACGAGTTCGCGGCACGACCTCGCGCGTTTCGGCTCCGAAGTGTTTCGCGCCAGCCCGCGTCAGGCCGACGTGATGATCGTCTCCGGTCGCGTCTCGCGCAAGATGGCTCCGGTGCTGCGACGCATCTATGATCAGATGCCCGAACCGAAATGGGTTATCTCGATGGGCGCGTGCGCCACTTCGGGCGGCGTCTTCGACAACTACGCCATCGTGCAGGGCGTGGATAAGATCGTGCCCGTCGACGTATACGTGCCGGGCTGCCCGCCGCGCCCGGAGATGCTGATCAATGCCGTGATGATGTTGCAGGACAAGGTGATGAAAGAGTCTCTGCGCGACCGCAGGGACATCCCGGCAGAACAGGCGCGCGAAGCCGTCCCGCCGGGCACACTCCCGGCCTCCGGCGTCTCCGCGCTCAACGAAGCGGCGGCGCAAGACGCGGACGAAAAAGCGAACGTCTCGCGCCCGTACACTATTCCGTCGCGGCACGAACGGCGCAGGTCGTCATAGAGCAGTGACGGGCGACAAGGGACAGGTGACAAGTTAAAACAGAAAACCTGTTCTTAAACTTCTCCTGTTTCTTGCTCGTCACACTTTACTCGTCACTTGTCACTGGTTTCTTATGTCTAAAGATATAGAGCGCGAACAGAATATTGCCGGGCAGGCGGCGAGCATGCCCGCGCGGGATCAAGTGGGCGCGGAGTTGATCGGTGGGTTGCAGGAGTCGCATCCGGGCGCGGTGCTGGAGGTGATTCAGGCGTTTGGCGAGATCACGCTCGTCGTGCCGCGCGAGCGCATCGTAGAACTTTGCGACTATCTCAAACGGACGCCGGAGTTCGCTTTCAACTTGCTGGCGGACATTTGCGGCGCGGATCGGGGGCCGGAGGAAGACCCGCGATTTGAAGTCAACTATCATCTTTTTTCCACCACTAAGTTTCATCGCCTGCGGCTGAAAGTGGTCGTGAGCGAAGAGGATTTGCACGTGCCGACCGTGACTGGCATCTGGCGCACGGCCAACTGGCACGAGCGCGAAACTTTCGACATGTTCGGCATCCGTTTCGACGGACATCCCGATTTGCGGCGCATCCTCTTGCCCGACGACTGGCAAGGCCACGCGCTTCGTAAAGACTTCCCGCTGCGCGGCTACGAGCCGTACAGCCTCGGCTAAGAAGTGATGAGTGATGAGTGATGAGTGATGAGTCAAAACTGACTTCTTACTCATCACTCATCACTCATCACTCATCACTTAAAGTATGAGCGCTTCTACCACAAACCTACCGCCGCAGTTTGAGGTTGTCGATCAGCCGTTCGACACGCAGATGACGATCTCGATGGGGCCGCAGCACCCTTCGACGCATGGCGTCCTGCGTCTCGAACTCGTGCTCGACGGCGAGATGGTCGTCAAGTGCACGCCCGACATCGGCTATCTCCACACGGGGATGGAGAAGCTCTTCGAATATAAGAAGTATCAGCAAGGCATCGTCATCACCGACCGGATGGATTATCTGAATCCGCTCGGCAACAATCTCTGCTACGTGATGGCGGTGGAGAAACTGCTCGGCCTTGAGATACCGGAACGCGCGCAGGTGATTCGCGTCCTGATGTGCGAGTTGCAGCGCATCGCTTCGCACATGGTCTGGCTGGGAACGCACGCGCTCGACATCGGCGCGATGACGGTCTTCTTTTACGCCTTCCGCGAACGCGAGAAGATTCTCAACCTGATCGAGGCCGCATCGGGCGGGCGTCTGACGCCCTCCTATTTCCGCATCGGCGGCTTGATGATGGACTTGCCCGCCGGATTCGAGCGGCGCGCGAAGCAGTTCATGGACGGCTTTCCCGGCGCAATCGACGAATTCGAGACGCTGCTCTCCGGCAACCGTATCTTCCAGACACGCACGCAGGGCGTCGGCATCATCAATGCCGAAGACGCGATTGACATGGGCGTCACAGGCCCCTGCCTGCGCGGCAGCGGCGTCGCCATAGACGTGCGGCGCACGAACCCTTACACGGGTTATGAGACTTACGACTTCGAGATTCCCGTCGAGCAGAGTTGCGACGTGTGGGCGCGCTACATAGTACGCATGCGCGAACTGCGCGAGTCTCTGAAGATCGCGCGGCAGGCGTTGGGGCGTCTGAAACCGGGCGCGGTTAAAGCGGACGCGCCGAAAGTCGTCCTGCCCGACAGAGAGGCGATGAAGACGCACATGGATGCGTTGATCCATCACTTCCTGATCGTGGCCGAAGGCTTCAACGTCCCTGCGGGCGAGGTGTACCACCCGATTGAAGGTTCGAAGGGCGAACTCGGCTGCTACGTGAGATCGGACGGGGGGCCGAAGCCCGCGCGCGTGCATTTTCGCGGCCCCTCGTTCATCAACCTCTCGGCCTTGCCCCACATGGCGGAAGGCGAGATGGTCGCAGACGTGGTCGCCATCATCGGCTCACTCGACATCGTGCTCGGCGAAATTGATAGATAAGAATTCAGGGGGCAGCATTCAGGAATCAGAATAAACAGCACGACCAGCTTGATTCCGACTTCTGAATTCTGCCTCCTGACTCCTGACTTATGAGCAAACAGTTCACGCCAAACAATTCTTTGCCGCAGGAAGCGCCCGTGCCTGATGAGATCGCGCAATTTTCGGCGGCAGTGGAGGCGGAGATCGACGGGCATCTGGCGAAGTATCCGTTGAAGCGTTCGGCGATCCTGCCGATCATGTTCATCGTGCAGCGCGAGCGCGGCTATCTGGACAAGCCGGGCGTGGCCTATCTGGCGGATCGTCTGGGCGTGCGCGTCACGGACATCTGGGAAGTGGCGACGTTCTACTCGATGCTCAACACGGAGCCGGTCGGCAAGTATCACTTGCAGGTCTGCCGCACGCTCTCGTGCAAGATTCTCGGGGCAGACAAGATCACGGAGCACTGCGCGAGCCGTCTCGGCATCAAGCCGGGCGAGACGACCGAGGACGGGCAGTTTTCGCTCTCGGAGGTGGAATGTCTCGGCTCGTGCGGCACCGCCCCGATGTTGCAGATCGGCTTTGACTATTACGAAAATTTGACGCCGGAGAAAGTTGACGAACTGATCGAGCAATGTCGCAAAGGGCAGATCACGAACGGCGTCCGCTGAAGCGTCTGAGGCCGAAGGTTCTGTAGTTTTGATTTCCGAAGTTTAACTGATTCGAGTTTTAGTCTCCTGTTAAAGAATATGTTCATTGGTGCCATCGGCTGTGAACCGCTCCAACTCGCGCGCGTCCATCTGGAGCGTTCGCAGTCGCTCGAAACTTATCAACAGCACGGCGGCTATGAAGCCCTGCGCAGAGTGCTCGGCGGAATGTCGCCCGACGACGTGATCGCGGAAGTCAAGAAGTCCGCGCTGCGCGGGCGTGGCGGCGCGGGTTTCCCGACGGGGATGAAGTGGAGTTTCGTCCCGAAGGATTCGCCGAAGCCGAAGTACGTCGTCTGCAACGCAGACGAATCGGAGCCGGGCACGTTCAAAGATCGCTACATCATGGAGCGCGACCCGCACATGCTCATCGAGGGTATGTTGATCGCGGCCTACGCGCTCGGCTCGAAGGCTTGCTACATCTACACGCGCGGCGAGTACCGTTATCTCATCGAGATCATGGATCGCGCGATTGAAGAGGCACGCGCGGCGGGACTCGTCGGCGAGAAGATCGCGGGCACAGACTTCGCGTGCGAGGTCTACACGCACACGGGCGCGGGGGCATACATCTGCGGCGAAGAGACTGCGCTCCTGAATTCGCTCGAAGGCTTGCGCGGGCACCCGCGCATGAAGCCGCCCTTCCCTGCCGTCGCCGGGCTTTACGGCTGCCCGACGGTCGTGAACAACGTCGAGACTCTAACCGCCGTGCCGTGGATCATTCTCAACGGTGGCGAGGCTTACCAGAAGTTGGGGACGGAGAAGAGCGGCGGCACGAAACTCTGGTCTGTGAGCGGCCACGTGAATCGCCCCGGCGTCTATGAACTGCCGATGGGCTACGCCGACATGGAACGCTTCATCATGGAAGATTGCCAGGGCATCCCGAACGGGCGCAATTTGAAGGCGGTGATTCCCGGCGGGTCGAGCGTCTACATCATGCCCGCCTCGGACATCATCGGTAAGAGCGTGAAGATGGACTACGAGGGTTTGGTCGCGGGCGGTTCGATGGTCGGCTCGGGCGGCTTCATCGTGATGGACGACACGGTTGACATCTTCGAATCCACGAAGAACCTGACGGAGTTTTACAAACACGAATCCTGCGGCTGGTGCACGCCCTGCCGCGAAGGCACGGACTGGCTCGTCAAGGTCTTCAAACGCATCGCACGCGGCGAAGGCAAGCCGGACGACGCGCAACTGCTGCTCGACCTGTGCGACAACATCGAAGGCAAGTCGTTCTGCCCGCTCGGCGACGCCGCTTCCTGGCCGATCCAGTCGGCCATCAAAAAGTTTCCCGAAGACTTCCGACGCCATCTCGCGCCGCTCGCGGGCGGGAACGGCCACCGGAGTCTGAGCACGATGTAAGCGCGAGGGGGCGCGGGTAGATTGGGCATGAGGCCGAGACAGTTGTGGCGCGCGGTGGCGTTCTCTGCCGCACTGTTCGCCGCGCCCGCCCCGCGCGTCGAGGCAGACGGGGTGCGCGCGACAAGGTCGCCCGCCCCGGCGCAGTGCCGTCGTACAGACCGCGCGATCAGAAAATCTATCAGGATAGGCCACGGCTCGACCGTGGTTAGAAAGGACACCGTGCGGCTCTGCACGTCGCACGAGTATCGCTTCGACGCGGATGCCGGGGAGAAGATAAGCATCAACCTTGCGACCGGCAAGCGCACCAGTTTCACGCTCCGAACGCCTTCGGGCGACATTGTCGAGGGCGCAGACGGCGTTAAGAACTGGAGCGGCGACGCCCCTGAGGTGGGCGACTACCTCATTACCATCGGGACGGACGCAACTGCCGCCTACACGCTCTCGGTAACGCTCGGATAGAGCGTCGCCCGGACGACTTTCGGTTAAGAAGTTCATTGCAATTATGTCGACAGAGTTAATCAAAGTAACGATCAATGGGAACCTCTACGAGGTGGAGAAGGGCGCGCGGCTGATTGACGTGTGCAGGGAGAAGGGGCACGCCGTTCCCTCTTTCTGTTATTACGCAGACCTCGCGCTGCAAGCCTCTTGCCGCATGTGCCTCGTGCGCATCGAGAAGATGCCGAAGCTGCAAACGTCCTGCACGATCACCTGCACGGACGGGATGAGCGTCACCACCGAGAGCGACGAGATCGAGAAGGCGCAGCGCGGGATGGTGGAATTCCTGCTCGCCAATCACCCGCTCGACTGTCCCGTGTGTGATCGCGGCGGCGAGTGCGAGTTGCAGGAGATGGTCTTCGATTGGGGCGGCCTCGAAGAACGCTTTCAGGAGAAGAAGAATTACTACCCGGAAAAATTCCTCTCGCCCATCGTCGCCAACGATCCGCAGCGTTGCATTTTATGTAAACGCTGCACGCGCGTCTGCGACGAGTGGATGGGCGAGGACGCGATTGAGGCGGGCGGGCGCGGGGCTAACACCGTCATCGGCACCTTCGACGGCTGGCTCAACTGTTCGCAGTGCGGCAACTGCATCGAAGTCTGCCCGACGGGCACGCTCCTCGATGCGACCTACAGGCATCAAGCGCGACCGTGGGAACTCTCGCAGACGATCACGACCTGCAACTTCTGCTCCGACGGTTGCCAGATGTCGCTCGGCTCGCGCGCGGGCGAAGTGATGCGTTCCGTCGCACGCGACCGTTACGTCAACGGCATCAACGGAGAGTTTCTCTGTATCAAGGGACGATTCGCGCACCCCTTCATCAATCACGAAGAGCGCATCAAGACGCCGCTCATCCGTTATAAGAAGGGCGGGAAGCTCATCCCCGCGACGTGGGACGAGGCCATCCGCCACACCGCCGCGAAACTGCAAGCGATCAAAGACGCGCACGGCGCAGACGCGCTCGGCGTCGTCGGCAGCCCGCGCCTCACGAACGAGGCCAACTACGCGCTCGTCAAGTTCGCACGCGAAGTCGTGGGCACGCAGAACTACACGGCGACTGACGCCTTCTCGCTCGCGCCCTTCTTCGCTTCCCTGAGCGCGCCGCTCGCCACGCACCGCGACATTCGCCACGCCAAGACGATCATCATCATCGGCGGCGAGCCGGAAGAGTTGCAGCCGCTCACCGGACGACAGATCAGGCAGGCCGTCAGGAACGGCGGCGCGAAACTCGTGATCGTCAACAGCGTGCCGATTCGTCTGAAACAGGCGGCGACGCAGTTCATACATATCAATCCCGGCGCGGAAGATGCCGCCGTGCTCGCTTTCGCGGGCAGCGAATACGCGACGGCGGCGCACAAGTCGGGCATCGAGGCGCAGGAGTTTGAAGACGCGCGGCGCATCGTCGAAGAGACGACGGGCGACGTGGTCGTCATCTTCGGCGAGTTGAGCGCGACGGCGCAAAGCGCGCTGGCAAACATCCCTACGAACTACGGCGAACGCGAAGGCCGACGCTTCCTGTTCCACCCGCTGCCGCTCTTCAACAACAGCCTCGGCGTACACGACCTCGGCATGATGGGCGGCGCGCTCGATGCAAATGCGATGCTCGACGCGGCAGGCACGACGCTGCGCGCTCTCTACGTCGCGGGCAGTTTCCTGCCGCAACACTTCGCCGGACGCGCCGACGCCCTCTCGAAGCTGGACTTCCTCGTCGTGCAGGAACTCTTCGAGACGGAGACGACCGCGCACGCCGATGTCGTCTTCCCCGCCGCCTCCTACGCCGAGACGGACGGGACGTTTACGAACAACAGCGGCCTCGTCCAGCGCGTGCGGCAATCAATTCCGCCCGTCCACCAGTCGCGGCCTGACTGGATGATCACGGACGCGCTCGCCGCCGCGCTCGGCGTAAATTTCGACTTCCAGTGGTCAGCCGGAAAAGTCTTCCTCGAACTCGCGCGCAACACGCAGGCTTACGCGGGGATGAAGTACGCGCTACTGAAAGATGAGTCGCAGCCGGTGCAGGCGCGGCACGCGGTCGCAGGCGACAACGGCGGCGCGGCGGACGTGCTGGCGGAGTTGCGCGAACGCGTCGAAGCGTTGAGCGTCGAGGGCGAGAAGATCATGGAGACGCCGCCCATCGGGCACGAACTGTTCAAGCCGGGCACGCTGACGGGCAAGACGCCGCAGTTCCCCCTGCTCGACGCGGGCAATCCGAAACCGCCCACCGTGCTCGTCTCGCCGCTCTATCAGATTTCCGTTGACCCGGCCTTGCGCCGCGCAACTGTCGTTAACGCCGCCGGAGACTAATATGGAGGGATGAAGGATGAGGGATGAGGGATGAACCAGAGAAGCCCTGAAGCTGCTCGATCATTCCGGTTCATCCCTCATCCCTCATCCTTCATCCCTTAATTGTTATGGACTGGAACACACTCACTTACGTCGGCTTGAAAATGCTGGGCATCAACATCGCTTTCGTGGTGGTGTTGATGATCGTGGCCTACACGGTGCTGGCGGAGCGGCGCATTCTCGCGCTGATTCAAGGGCGGCTCGGACCCAACCGCGTCGGCTACGGCGGCATCCTGCAACCTTTCGCGGATCTCCTGAAGTTCATCTTCAAAGAAGAGATCGTCCCGGACAAGGCAACGAAGTTCGTCTATTTTCTCGCGCCCATGATCGCTATCGTCGGCGCGTTGATGACGATCATCGTGTATCCCTTCGGGCCGGAAGTGAACCTGCCTTTTATCGGCACGATCAAACTCGTCGTCACGCAGTTTGATGTCGGGCTGCTCTACGTGCTGGCGATCACTTCTATCGGCGTCTACGGGATCGCGCTCGCCGGTTGGTCTTCCAATAACAAGTACAGCTTGATGGGCGGCCTGCGCGCGTCGGCGCAACTGATCTCTTACGAGTTGTCGCTGGGGCTTGGCCTCGTGGGCGTCGTGCTGCTCTCAGGCACGCTCGACCTCTACCAGATCGTCGAGCAGCAGGCGGGCTACTGGTGGGTCGGCGGCGTCGTCCCCATCCCGCGCTGGAATATTTTCCCGCAACTGCTCGGCTTCATCGTCTACCTGATCTCGGCGATTGCCGAAACGAACCGCGTGCCGTTCGACTTGCCGGAAGCGGAGACGGAACTCGTCGCGGGCTTTCACACGGAGTACAGCGCGCTCAAGTTCGCGCTCTTCTTCATGGCCGAGTACGTCAACATGTTCACCGTCTCGATGCTGGCGGCAACGCTCTTCTTCGGCGGCTGGAATTTCCCGTGGCTCGACCTCCTGGTGGCGCGCGGCGGATTCGCGTTCGCCTTCCTGAGCCTGCTCGCGTTTCTCGCGAAGGTGCTCTTCTTTCTCTTTTTGTACATCTGGCTACGCGGGACGCTGCCGCGTTTTCGCTTCGACCAGTTGATGAACTTCGGCTGGAAATTCCTGTTGCCGGCGGCGATCCTGAACGTCGTCCTGACGGCGACAATCGTTTTCGCGTTTATGACTTATCGCTCCTGAGCGCGAAGGATCGAAGACCCGGAGCGAGACGTTTTTCCGGATTAAGCCTTCGCCGGATTGTTTCCAATTATGACGACTCTACTTTTTGTGCTGTTGGCGGGTCTGGCGATTGGTTCGGCCATCGCGATGGTGGTGCAGCGCAACCCGCTCTACAGCGCGATCTCTCTGATCGGCGTCTTCATCGCGCTCGCCGGACTCTATCTGACGCTCGCTGCCCCTTTTCTCGCAGCCATCCAGATCATCGTCTATGCGGGCGCGATCATGGTGCTCGTCGTCTTCGTCATCATGCTCCTGAACGTCGAAGAGGAAGAGCATAAACCCTTGCGGCTGGGTTACCTGACCGCCGTTGCGATCCTGCTTGCGGCGATACTCTTCGGCGAAGCCGGATTCATCCTCTACTTCATGGGGCGGTCAGGCGTCGAACCGCTCGACCCGAACGCCGTCGGCAACGCCTCGAACGTCGGGCTGACCGCTTCCATCGGCACGGGGCTATTCACCAACTACCTTTTGCCCTTCGAGATCACGTCCGTACTTTTGTTGATGGCGATTGTCGGGGCGATGACGCTCGCGCGGCGCGTCGGCCTGCGCCCGACCGATCTGGCGATCCCCGGCTCGCAGGTGATCCCGCGCCACTCCATCGAACCGAAGGCCGTGGGCGACGCGACCGAAGTAGTAAGCACGACGACCGCCGACGCAGAACGCGCGCTCGGCCTCGAAGGCGCGCGGCACAGGCGCGAAGAATAGGCGGGGGAAACAACTTATGCCCGAAGTCTCTCTTTCATGGTATCTCGCGCTCTCGGCGGTGTTGTTCACCATCGGCGTGGCGGGCGTCATCATCAAGCGCAACGCCATCGCGATGTTCATGTGCATCGAGTTGATGCTGAACGCCGTCAACTTAACTTTCGTCGCCTTCTCAAGTTATTTCCGCGACGTAAGCGGCCAACTGTTCGTCTTCATCGTGATGACGGTGGCGGCGGCGGAAGCGGCGGTCGGACTCGGTATTATCCTCGCCGTCTTTCGCAACCGCGAATCGCTCGACGTGGATGATTCGAGTGTGTTGAAGAATTGAGAATACCGAAGGCAGAATACCGAAGGCAGAATGCAGGCCGCCGTCTCTTCCTGCTGCATTCCGTATTCTGAATTCTGACTCCTGAAACTTATGCTGCGTTACATCATCCTTGCGCCGCTCGTCGGCGCGGCTATCAACTGGCTGGTCGGTCGCCGCGTGCGGAGCGAAGCGTTTATCGGTGCGGTCGCGAGTTTGTCCATCGCCGTCTCGTGCGCGTTGTCGCTGTGGCTCGCCTTCGGACCAAACGGCGCGCTCGTGGGCGAACCGAAGGTCATCCTCGATCACGTCTGGACATGGATGGAGGCCGGGACGTTTCGCGCCGACATCGGCTTCGCGATGGATCGCTTGAGCGGCATCTATGCCTGCTTCATCACGTTTGTCGGGCTGCTCATACACGTCTTCGCCACCGGCTACATGCACGGCGATAAGAGCTTTTATCGCTTCTTCGCCTACCTGAACCTCTTCATGTTCATGATGCTGACGCTGGTGCTGGCCGACAACCTGCTCCTGATGTTCGTCGGCTGGGAAGGCGTCGGGCTGTGCTCCTATCTTTTGATCGGCTACTACATTGACCGGCGGGAAGCGGGCGACGCGGCGAAGAAAGCCTTTGTCGCCAACCGCGTGGGCGACTGGGGCGTCGTGCTCGGCATCATGCTCGTCTTCGCCATCACGCAGGCCGCGGGTCACGCTTCGATCAGTTTCTTCGACAAGCCCGGCGTCGTGAGCGCGTTGAAGACCATCAACGCGATGGGCGTCGAAGCCTTCTCTCCGGGCACGCTCATCGCGGGCGGCATCACGTCCGCCGCGCTCCTGCTCTTTATCGGCGCGACGGGCAAGAGCGCGCAGATACCTCTGTTCGTCTGGCTGCCCGACGCGATGGC
>DASWNS010000033.1:0-8968 GCA_036399115.1 Pyrinomonadaceae bacterium
AAGAATAAGGAGATGAAGAAAGACGAGTGAAGCGTACATAGATAAAAGCCGTGAATCGTGAATCGTAAATAGATAAAAGATGTAAATCGTCAATCGTCAATCGTAAATAGACTAAGACAGGCTTTCTCTCTTCACGATTGACGATTCACGATTCGCAGCTTTTGAATCTCTTCACGATTCACGGCTTTCATTCACTCTTTATCCACGCCCGTCTGGCCGCTGGTCGTCATTGCGCCGCCGCCTGTGCCGCCGCCGACCGATGCGCCCTCGCTGCTGCCCGCGCCCGCATCACCGCCGCCGCTCGTGCCCGCGGGTGCGCCCGTGAAGTCCATCTCGCCGACCGCGCCGGTGGTGTTGTTGGCACTTACAGCCGGCGTGCCCTCGCCTGCGTCGCGCCCGTCCGAAGGAAGGTAGGTCTGCGCGCCGCCGATCTCGCCGGGGAACAGGTCTTCGTTCTCTCCGTTGCCCGCCTGCGTGCCGCCGGTGCCACCCGCGCGCCTGTCCGCTTCATCATTTCTGCTGCCAGTCATACTTTTACATCCTTCCTTAAGCTGCTCGAAATTGGTGAACATGGCGAATGGAGCTTTGGCGGTGCAGCGCGCACCGAAAACTTCTCGCCCGTTCGAACAAAATGTTATTAGTGGAACGCGGCGAGTGTATGGCGCGCGGGCGCGCGGGTCTGTACCGTGGCGTACTAAGCGACGTGCGGCCTCGTTGCCGCAGTTCAGCCCGTCGCATCTATAATCTTTCGACATGAAGACGACGCCTACACAGACGCAAATCTCAGCCGGGGGCGTCGTCTTCCGTCGAGGCGAGGCGCGCATCGAAGTGGCTCTGATTTCGGTCGGCGACAAAAATCGCTGGCAGTTGCCGAAGGGCTTGGTTGACGCGGGCGAGGACGCGGAGACGGCTGCCGTGCGCGAGGCGCGCGAGGAGACGGGCTTGGAGACTGAACTCGTCGCGCCCCTGGACAAGATCGAGTACTGGTACTACGCGACGAAACGCGGGCAGCGCGTGCGCTTCCACAAGTTCGTCTATTTTTACCTGCTGCGCTACCTGTCCGGCGACGTGCGCGACCACGACGCGGAAGTCAACGAGGCGCGCTGGCTGGAGATAGACGAAGCCCTCGCGCTGCTGGCCTTCGCGGGCGAGCGCAGAGTGGTCGAGCGTGCGCGCGAGTTGATCGCGGCAGGCTGAGTCCGGCGTTAAAGAAAGTCGTTCGTGCGCAGGTGCGTCGAGGCTCAGGCGTCAGCGTCCGGCCTTCGGTCGCTTCGGATTGCCCTTCGCGCCGGACTTAGGCTGCGCCGCCGCTTCGTCGGCATCCGTCCCCAGATTTTCGTCCGGCCTGTCGCGTTGCGCCTGCACCACCTCGGAACGCTTGCCGAGTTTGTTCTCCGCTCCGCTCTCCGCGCTCTGCTTCTTGCCTTCGCCCGTCGGCGGCTGGTTCACTTTGCCACGGCTCTTATTCGTCATTTCCCTCTCCTCCCTTAATCGTCTCTCCCGGCCACATTATCGCCGCTGCCCCTACTCTCCTTCAAGATAACGCCCGGCCTTCAAGAGCAGCACGCAACTGGGACTGTGCGTGATCTCGCTCCGCAAGACCATCCCGACCGCCTGCTCCAGCGTCGTCTTGAACAGCTCGATACGCTCCGTGCCTTCCTGTTCCGCTTCCGTAAACTTCAACCCGCGCGCGAGGAAGAGACTGACGGGCGAGCGCACGATGGAGGTGTCCATGTCCATCCGCCCCAGACTGATCAACTCCGCCGCTTCGATGCCCAACTCCTCGCGCAGCTCTTTCAACGCCGCACCCGACGCGTCCTCTTCGTCAATCCCGCCGCTCACCACTTCAATGCTCTCCGCGCCCGTGGCATAACGAAACTGGCGCGTCAGGTAGATCGTCCCGTCGGGTTCAAAGGGGAGCACCGAGACGCCCGGCTTCAACTGCACCGTAGCATACGTGCCCGGCTTGCCGTCCGGCCTGATCACGCTGTCTTCATAGACCGCGATGAACTCGTCTCGATACTTCTCCGTCGTCTCTTTAATCGTCCACGCGCCGTGCTTTCGCTCCTTCAACTTTTCTCCTCCTCGCGTTCGAGCAGTTTGCGCGCTTTCTCCATCTCCTTTTTGCCGTCGCTGCTGGCAGGCGGGTAGCGAAGTTTCAGAGACTTCAACTTGCCGAGCACGAGGTCTGCGACGACGAGCGCGCTGAACCAGCGATGGTCTGCGGGAACGACGTACCAGGGCGCGTGCCGCTTGTTCGTCTGCGTGATGGCGTCTTCAAACGCGATCATGTATTCATCCCAATGGGCGCGCTCCGCCACGTCGTTCATGGAGAACTTCCATTTCTTCTCCGGCACGTCGAGGCGTTCGAGCAGACGCTCGCGCTGCTTCTCTTTCGAGAGGTGCAGGAAAAACTTCATGACGTGAACGCCATTCTCCGTCAGGTATTGCTCGAAGTTGTTGATCTGCGTGAAGCGTTGCCGCCAGATATTCTTCGCGTCGCGGATGCGCGGCGGCAACTGCTGGTCTTCGAGTCGTTCGGGGTGAACGCGCGTCGAGAGCACTTCCTCGTAGTAGGAGCGGTTGAAGATGCCGATCTGCCCGCGCTTGGGCAGATACCTGACGAAACGCCAGAGGTAATCGTGCTTGAGTTCCGTCGCGCCGGGCTTCTCGCTGAGCATCACCACGCACCCTTGTGGGTCTACGCTCGACATGACGTGCTTGATCGTGCCGTCCTTGCCCGCGCCGTCCATCGCCTGAAAGATGAGCAGGAGCGACTGCCGTTCCTCCGCCAGAAGTTTGTCCTGATACCTCGCGAGGTTCTCGCAGTCGTCCCGAATCTTGGCTTCCGCCTCCGCCTCGCTCTTAAACTTTCCGGTGAACGCCGGATCGTAATTCTTCAGACGCAATCTCGCGCCCGCAGGCACGAGAAATTCCTGTTGCTTCATTCACGCTCCACCCTTCGTTTCTTTCGACTCAAAAACAGAGACGCACGTTGACAGTTTGCCCAGACATCGTGCGCCCGAATCATTCCCGCACCATCTTGCAATTAACGCCCCGCCTCCACAACTCCCCCGCCTGTCTCCACGCCGAGCAGCGTGCGCGCCTCACGCCTGAGCGCGGGCAGGCGCAGGCTGAAGACGAGCGCGCTCAGGATGCAACCCGCGCCGCCGATGGCGACCGTGTTGGCCGCGCCCATGCGCTCCGCGAGCCAGCCCGCCAGCAGCGCGCCGAGCGGAGCCATGCCGAGAAACATCATCGAATAGACCGCCATCACGCGCCCGCGCAGTTCGTTCGGAACCATCGCCTGCACGAGCGTGTTCGACGAAGCGATCTGAATGATCATCGAAAAGCCGACGCAGACCAGCACGACCACGGCCAGCCAGAAGACCTGCACCTGCGAAAACAGGATCAGGCTCGCGCCGAATCCCGCCGACGAAAAGGCCACCCAACGCCCCATCCCGCGCACGCCCCGCCGCGTGAGCAGAAGGATCGCCGCCGCGAGCGCGCCCACGCCCGCCGCGCCGAGCAACACGCCGAGTCCGCTCGCGCCGACGTGCAGCACGCGGTCGGCAAAGACCGGCATCAGCACCGTGTAAGGCATCCCCAGCAAACTCACGAGGCCGAGCAAGATGATCAAAGCGCGAATCGGAGCCGTGCGCGCGACGAAGCTGAAACCTTCTACCACGCGCCTGATCGGCGAACGTCGTGCTTCCGTCGTCGCGTCCGGCTCTCGCTTCGCCACGCGCATGCGCAGCATTCCGCCGATCACGGCCACGTAGCTCAAGGCGTTGACGAAGAAGCACCAGCCCTCGCCGATGGTGGCGACGAGCACGCCCGCCATCGCCGGGCCGACGAGCCGCGCCCCGTTGATCATCGAAGAGTTGAGCGCGATAGCGTTGACGAGATCGTCGCGGCTGACGAGGTCTGCGACAAACGCCTGCCGCGCAGGAATGTCGAACGCGTTGACCATGCCCAGAAGCGCGGCGAGCACATAGACGTGCCAGACGGCGACGCTTCCGGTCAGCGTCAGCACGGCGAGCGCGAGCGCGAGCAGCATGGCGAGCGTCTGCGTCGCGATCAGGATGCGGTGGCGGCTGAGGCTATCGGCCAACGTGCCGCCCAGAGGCGCGAGCAAAAATCCGGGCACCTGCCCCGCGAACGCGACGAAGCCGAGCGTCGCCGCCGAACCCGTCAAGCGATAGACGAGCCACGACTGCGCCACCATCTGCATCCACGTGCCCGTGAGCGAGATGAACTGCCCGCCGTAGAAGAGGCGATAATTTTTGTGGCCGAGCGAGCGCAAGGCCGCCGGGAGCCTGAATTTTTCCGGCGTGGGCGTCTCCGGCACGCCCTCTCTCGTGAGTCCTGCTTGAATAACTTCCACCCCTTGCCCGTATCGCCTGAGTCTCCACGGCGGCGCACAAACGCGCACGCAACATCTCAGGCCGACACTCTTTTAAACAGATCGTCTTAGATAGATGAACTACTGCCACTATAGGATCGACGCGGGACAGAATGATGACCTTCATTTCAAGAAACTGTGACAAAAGAGAAGACCCGCCACGGCTTCGAGAGAATATGCTATGAAGCGATCTTACGTCTCAGGTGGATGAGCAACTCTGCCGCGCATAATCCGAAGCCGAAGAGGGCGGCGAGGTACAGTTGAAATGAGAGCGCGACGAGCGTGAAGAACAGAATGATGCTCGCGCCCGTGAGGCGATGCCAGAAGTTCGGCTGCCACTTCTGCCGGAACAGGAGGAAGATCGAGAGACTACAGACAAACCAGCCCACGAAATTACTCGACGGAATCCCGTAGTAGCTGCCCCGTTCAACCCAACGCCAGTAGCCGAGTTGATTTGCGGCCAGAGGGTCTATCACAAGATCGATGGTCGTCATCCACGCGGAAGCGATGAGCGCGCCGACCCACGGCTTGAGCGGCAGACGCGAGAGCGACTGCTTCAAATAGGCGACGAGCGACATCCACGCGAAGGCCATCACGAGCGGTACGCCGAAGATCGTCGGCTGCAACACGCCCGTATAAGCGTAAAGCCCGAACGGCAGACCATAGCGCACGCCGCACAACTCGAAGCCGAGTCCGAGCGCGGCCACTGCGACGAGTTGGAGAGCCGCGCGGCGTGAAGTTGCCGCGAGCAGAACGATGAGTCCGGCCACGGAAAGAAAAGCGGAGGCGAGCCAGCTCTGTTCGGCGGCGACCGCGCCCACGAACAGGTAATGCCCCACCCCGCCTACCCACAAGATCACATATGCGCACGCGAGCACGAAGAGCGCGATTCGACGCCACACGTTACCTCGCGTCCTCTCCACACGTTCGTCACGCGTCGTGCTCGCGCGTTCAACGTGCGCCGTGCTGGCGCGCTTGCCGTCTGTCTTGTGGCTCATCTCTCGCATCGTCGGACGAGTTCGGAAGTGATTTTGGCGGAGAGCAGAACGGTGGGCGTGCCGCCGCCGGGATGGGTGCTGCCGCCGACGTAGTACAGACCTGCGAAGCGCGTGTCTTTGTTCGGCGGTCTGAGGAAAGCCCGACGCCAGCCGTGCGAATGCGTGCCGTAGATCGCGCCGCCGGGCATCGAATAACGCTCGCGAAGGCGGCCCGGCGTCCATACATCCCCGACGACAAGCTCCGATTCGATGGCAGGGAAGCCCCCCTTTTGCAGGCGCGCGAAGACGCGTGCGCGTGCCTGCCCGATCCCGGCCTCCGTCCATTCGTCGCCGTCGTTCGCCGGAGCGTTCGCCATGATGAAAAGCGTCTCGCCCTCGCCGTGCGGCACGAGCGAGCGGTCGCTGCGGCTCGGCGCGCTCACATAGACGGTCGGGTCGTCGGGAAATCGCCGTTCGTCGAAAAGTTGTGCAAACTCGCGCTTGTAGTCGCTTGAAAAATAGACCGCGTGATGCGGCAACTCCGCGTGCGTGCGCTTGACGCCAGCGAGGAAGACGAGGCCGGAGAGCGAACGCTCCTTCGACGCTAACGTGGCGGCATCTTTCAACCCGAGCATCGCGTTCGTCAT
This sequence comes from Pyrinomonadaceae bacterium, assembly GCA_036399115.1. GTDB lineage: Bacteria > Acidobacteriota > Blastocatellia > Pyrinomonadales > Pyrinomonadaceae > JAIVJZ01. Next base: position 6,030 of record DASWNS010000033.1, read on the forward strand.
CGACGCGTCGCCGTTCATCACCACCGCGTCGGCCATGAGCCGCAGGCCGTTTGCCAGCAGCACGCCGTTGACTCTGCGCCCGTCGTGCTCGATGCGCTCGACCCGCGCACACGTCCTGAGCGTCACGCCCCTGCGTTTGGCGAGTGCGACGAGGCTGGCGACGAGTTGATAGAGGCCGCCCTTGATGTGCCAGCCGCCGTAGGCGTATTCGAGGTAAGGAATGACGGCGAGCGTCGCGGGTGAACTGTATGGCGACGAGCCGACGTAAGTGGGATAGCGGTCGAAGAGTTGGCGCAGGTGCGGGCTTTTGAAATGAGCCGCGACGGTGCGGTGGTAGTTGCCCCACGCATGGCGGAGCGGCAGTTGGCGCATGGCACGGAGCGAACGCAGGTCGGGCGCATCGAGCGGGCGGCGGCGAAAGAAAGTCTCCTGCGAGACTTCAAGGAGACGCGCGCCGAGATTCATAAAACGAAAGAATCCGTCCACGTCGCGCGGCTCAAGCTCGCGGAGGGTTGCCAGCCAGCCGGGCAGGTTGGAACTGTACTTGAAGCGCGTGCCGTCGTCGTAGACATATTCTGCGAGCGGGTGCATGGAGACGAGTTCGAGGTGTTCGTCCATCGAACTGCCGACCGCCGCGAACAGTTCTTCAAAGACCCAACGCATCGTGATGAGCGAAGGGCCTGTGTCGAAACGAAAGCCGCGCTCCTGCCAGCGGTTCATCTTGCCGCCGAGCGTGGTCCCCTGCTCGCAGACGACGACGTGCCAGCCCGCAGCCGACAGGCGCAACGCCGTCGCCAATCCGCCGAGGCCGCCGCCGATGATGATCGCGTTCTTTCGTTTCATAAGCGACTGCCGGGCGAAAGTTTCAAGTCTCAAGTTTCAAGGCTCAGGTTAGAAGTCTCAAGTTACAAGTCGAAGACAAGTTTTCGACTTGAGACTTAAGACTTTCTCTGCGGCTCTGCGTCGTGCGTTCTAAACTTCCGCGCCCGCACGGTAACGTCTGCCTTTCCATACGACGCCGCGCCCGCTCTTGCACCTCCACCATGAGGAGAGGCCGAGCGCGAGCAGGATCGCTTCACCGCACGGGTGCAGCAAGACTGACCACCACGGATGTTTGAAACGCAGAGCCAATGCCGCACGCATCGCGAGCACGCAGAAGAGTAAGAGGAGAATCAGCGTGGCCGCGTCGCCGCCAAACACTGCGCCGCGTGTCAACACGAACGGCGCGAGGATAGACGGGAGCAGAAACAACGTCAGGTGAAGCGACATGAAGAGCCAGAAACTCGTCTCGCGGCGGAAGGCGGGAAAGAAGTTCTTCTGAAAGCCCCGCCAGATTTCAGCGAAACTCCGGTACATCCGCACGCTCACGATTCCCTGCCCGTCCAGACACAGACTCGCCTGACCGCGTGCGCGCCACAACTGCGCGAGTCGCACGTCTTCAAAGAGTTGATCGCGCACCGCGCCGTGTCCGCCGACGAGCGCATAGGTCGAACGATGCGCGAGCAGGCAGGCTCCGTGCGCGAGGCCGAGCGAAGCATCCGCGCGCCGGAGCGCGAGCGGCGCGGGATAGAGCGTGAAGACGACGAAGTTGAGCAAAGGCATCAAAGCCCGCTCCCAAAAACTACTTAGTTCGAGCGCAGGCCAGCAGGAGAGCAGGGTGAGGCGGCGACGCTCCGCTTCGGCGAGCATCCGCGACGCCGCGCCCGCACCGAGCCGCGCATCCGCGTCGAGAAAGAGCAGCCAGTCGCCCCGTGCGCTTGCGGCCAACTGCGCGCAGGCGAAAGTCTTGCCGCACCAACCTGCGGGCAGAGTCTCTGCGGGCACGCTTCTCACACGCGCGTCGCGCTGTGCGTACTGCTCGATGATCTCGGAAGTAGCGTCCGTCGAGTGGTCGTCGTAGACGAGCAGTTCGCGTACGATCTCGCCTTGCGCGAGCGCGGCGTCGAGGCAGGCGGGAAGGTTCGTCTCCTCGTTGCGCGCCGGAATCAGGATGGAGACGCGCGCCGCTGCGCCCTCCGCGACCTCCGGCGCGACGCTTCCCTCCGCCGCCACCTCCGGCCACGCGAGCGCGTTCCACACGGCGACGAAGAGCAAGGCCGCCGCGGGGATGAGCAAGAGGTAGAAAAAGATCATGCGCCGGGAAGTTGCTCTAAAAAGTCGTGTCAGGCGACGGAGAGTTGTTCCACGCCCGCGAGTTTCACTTTACGGAGCATCAACTGCGCCGCCTCCACCAGCACGCGCGCATCATTGCGTTCGCCGAATTTTCTGACAAGGAGCGACGTGCCCTCTCGCACCAACGCGAACGCCAGACTTTGCGACGCGTCAATGCCGAGCACGGAGACGGCTGACGGGCGCAAGTGTCGCGCGTCCTGCCCTGCGGTCTTGCCCGAACGCGCGCTCTCTGCGGGTTCGTCCAGCAGGTCGTCGCAAATCTGATAGACGCGCCCGAAGCACTCGCCAAACTTTGCGAGCGTCGTGATCGTCTCGTCGTCTGCGCCGCGCGCGAGCGCACCGGACACCATCATCAAGCGCATCAGCGCGACGGTCTTCAAGTCGCGGCTGGCGAGCGCGCGTTCGCCAGCCGTGCCCGGTTGCAACTCCAAATCTATCACCTGCCCGCCGATCATCCCGTCCGCGCCGACCGCGTGCGCGGCTTCTCCGAGCAACGCTTCGGTCGTGCCCGCTTTGACGCACGCTGCCGCAGAGGCGGCGCGCGTCAGGAGCGCGTAAGCCTGATTGAGCAACGCGACGGCGGCGAGCACGGCCAGCCCCTCGCCGTAGACGAGATGCAGGGCGCGACGATTGCGACGCAAATCCGCGTCGTCCATCGCGGGCAGATCGTCGAGGATGAGAGAACTGCTGTGGAGAAATTCGACGGCGCAACCGACGATGATGCCCTGTTCGTGTGTCGCCCCTGCGAGTCGCGCGGCGGAGAGCGC
>DASWNS010000034.1:0-32060 GCA_036399115.1 Pyrinomonadaceae bacterium
CGCCCTTCACGATCAACTATCTCGGCAAAGACCCCGCCGACGATCCGGAGATTTATCAAAAGACCTCGCCCATGTCTTACATCAAGAGCGCGCGCACGCCGACGCTCATCCAGCACGGCGAACTCGACCGCCGCGTGCCCATCGCCAACGCCTACGAACTGCGGCAAGGCCTGGAGGACAGGGGCGTGCGCGCAGAGATGATCGTCTATAAAGGCTTCGGCCACGGCATCACGAAGCCGCGCGCGATGCGCGCCGTGATGCATCACAATCTGGCCTGGTTCAATCATTATCTCTGGAACGAGCCGCTGCCCGATTTAGCCAACTTGCCGCTGCCGAAGAAGGAAGAGAAGGACGGCGAGAAGAAGGACGAAGAGAAAAAGACGGCGGCAGCAGCCGCAGCGACCAACTAACCGTCCGCGCGCGCCGACTTGAAAACCACCGTCCGAAGTCGCCGCCGCGCGCGTTCAAACTGTCAGTCGGGCGCGTCCGACATTTCCGTCGAGTTCGACATCAACGCAAAGTTTACGGGAGAGACACACACATGAGACGCATCGCACCTTTCCTCCTCTGCCTCTGCTTTATCACTACCGGCCAACACTTGACGGCGAGCGCGCAGAACTGGCCGCAGTTTCGCGGCGCACAGGCTTCGGGCGTCGCCCAAAGCACGCAGAAGACGCCCGTGAGTTGGAACGGCGAGAAGTCCGTGGGCGTGCGCTGGAAGACGCCGATTCCCGGCATCGGGCAATCGAGTCCGGTGGTGTGGGGCAACCGCGTCTACTTGACGACCGCCGTGAGCGCGGAAGCGAAGCCCGCCGCGCGCTATGGACTCTACGGCGATGTCGAGCCGGTGAAGGATGAACCGAAGCACACCTGGCACGTGATGGCGTTAGACAAAACGACGGGCAAGGTCGTCTGGGATCGCACCACGCTCGAAGGCTTGCCGAAGACCAAACGCCACCCGAAGGGCACGCACGCTTCTTCGACGCCCGCGACCGACGGCAAACATGTCGTCGCGCTCTTCGGCTCGCAAGGGGTCCTGGCCTGCTACGACACGAACGGAAAGTTGCTCTGGAAGCAGGAGATGGGAGTGCTCGACGCGGGCTGGTTCTACGATCCCGATTATCAATGGGGACACGCGAGTTCGCCCGTCATCTACAAGAACCTCGTCATCGTGCAGGCCGACATCCAGAAAAACTCTTTCCTCGCGGCCTATGATCTCAAGACCGGCAAACAGGTCTGGAAGACCGTCCGCGACGAGATTCCTTCGTGGGGCACGCCCACCGTCTATGAAGGCAAGACGCGCCCGGAACTGATCGCCAACGCGACGAAGTTCATACGCGGCTACGATCCTCTGACCGGCAAAGAACTCTGGCGGCTCGGCGGCAACTCCGAGATCACCACGCCCACGCCGATCATCGCGCACGATCTCATCTACGTCACCGCCGGTTATCGCCCGATCCAGCCGATCTACGCGATCCGGCTCGGCGCAAACGGCGACATCACTCTTAAAGAGAAGCAGGAGTCGAACGAGTTTGTCGCGTGGAGCAAGCAGCGCGGCGGCCCCTACATGCCGACGCCCATCGTCTACGGCGACTACTTCTACACCTGCTCGAACAACGGCGTCGTCACGGCCTACAACGCGAAGACGGGCGAGCGCGTTTATCAGGAACGCATCGCGGGCAAGGGCGGCGCGTTCACCGCCTCGCCCGTCGCGGCGGACGACAAACTCTATTTTTCGAGCGAAGACGGCGAAGTCTTCGTCGTCAAGGCGGGACCCACACACGAACTGCTGGCGACGAACCCGATGGGCGAGCCGCTCATGGCGACGCCCGCCATCTCCGACGGCATGGTCATCGTGCGCGGGCAACATCACCTCTTCGGCATCGGCGAGGGCGCACCCGCTCCGACGATGAAGTCGAAGGCGAAGGCCGCAAAGTAAATTACTCTGGCGCACGCACAACTTCAGTGGCGCGCGACAAGACCAGTTCCTGACTTCCTTTTGCGCCTCCCGCGTGCAGATACAGTCGCACGCGGGAGACGCGAAGGAAGAGTCAAAGGGTTGAGTGATTAGCGTAGTTTTAGGCAGTCTCCACGCATGAGCGGCGCGCGCTCGAAATCGAAAATCTGCAAATGGAACAAAAGCCGGTGTCGCCGCGTCTAAGCGACATTGGTTTTACCCTCTATTGGAAGAAGGAAACCAACACATGAAACGTTTTTTTGCCGGGTTGTTATTGTCAACGTTCGTCTGCCTCGTCGCCGTTTCTCCGCTGAGTTCGGTTGCGGTTAAAGCCAAAGGTGGGAACTGGCCGCAGTGGCGTGGTCCCGAAGGGCAGGGCGTGTCGATGGAGACGGGCTTGCCCACAGAATGGAGTGCGACCAAAAATATCAAATGGAAGACGGCGATTGCCGGGCGCGGCCACTCTTCGCCCATCGTCTGGGGCAAGAAAATTTTCCTGACCACCGCGCTCGACGGCGCGCCGATCCCGGGCGCGAAGCCCGGAGTCACGCACAAGATGGCCGACGGGTCGGACTTCGTACACCCCGACGCCGTGGGCGCAGACCTCAAACACACGTTCAAGGTGATCTGCGTCGACCGTGAGACGGGCAAGATTCTGTGGGAGCGCGTGGCCTACGAAGGCGTGGTCTATGACAGCCGCCACAAGAAGGCGAGCTTCGCTTCTTCGACGCCCGCGACCGACGGCAAGTACGTCTTCGCCTTCTTCGGCGCGGAAGGTCTGTACGCCTACGACATGGGCGGCAAACTTCTCTGGAAGCAGAACCTCGGCAAACTCGGCACGGCGAGCGTGGGTTACGGGGTGTCGCCCATCCTCTACGGAAACCTCGTCATCATGCAATGCGACGACAGCGGCATGAACTCTTTCATCGCGGCGTTTGACAAGAAGACCGGGAAAGAGATGTGGCGCGCGGCGCGCAAAGTTGACTTGACGTGGAGCACGCCCGTCCTCGTCAACACGGGCAAGCGCACCGAACTCATCGCGAGCGCGGCGGAAGCGATCATCGCCTACGATCCGCAGACGGGCAAAGAACTCTGGCGGCACAAGGGTCTGGAGAGCAACGCCGTGAACACGCCCGTCGTCTCGCAAGACATGGTGGTCGTCACGTCCGGCTATCCGGCGAAGATCGCTCTGGCTCTCAAGGCGGGCGGCAGCGGCGACATCACGGGCACGCCGCAACTCATCTGGAAGTACAACAAGGGGACGGCCTACGTGCCTTCGCCGATTCTCTACGGCGAGTATCTCTATTTGATGACGGGCAACGGCTCGATCACCTGTCTGGAAGCGAAGACCGGAAAGGTCGTCTACGAAGCGGGGCGCGTGCCGAAGCCTACTTCATTCATGGCCTCGCCCGTCGCCTACGAGGGCAAGATTCTGTTGACGAGCGAAGAGGGCGACACTTACGTCTTGAAGGCGGGACCCAAGCACGAAGTCATTCGCACGAACACGCTCGGCGAACCCGTCTATGCTTCCCCGGCCATCGCCGACGAGAAACTTTTCATACGCGGCGAGAAGAATTTGTACTGCATCACTAACGCGCGTGGTTAGATAACCGGAGTTAAGAAACGATGAAGGAGGAACGATGCCCGATGAATGAAAAGCAGGAGTCTTTCATTCATCCTTCATCGTCCCTCCTTCATCGTTTGCCTTTTGCGTTGTGGTGTCTTTGATCGCGCTCGACTAGAATTGCGCCACGCCATATAAGGACTCGGATCAATTGCCGGGTTCGTTCGTTTCGTTTTCCGGCAAGGGAGTTAAGCAATGTTCGAATCACAAGACACGACTCCGTGGTATCGCTCGCGCTCGACGATCATCGGCGTATCAGTCTGCTGCGCCGCGCTCGTCCTCACGCTGTTCTATCATTTCTACGGCTATCGCTATTTCACCAACCGCGACGCGCACTACGCCGAACTCGAACGCCACCGCGCGCAGCAGGCCGCGCTTGCCGGAAACGAACCGCCGCCCGCCGCTCCCGCCGGACAACCAACCGCGCCGGAGCAGAACGCACCGACCACCGGACAACCCACGAGCGCGCCGGGGGCGACGGTTGCAGAGGCGAGCGGAAACAGCGCGACGGCGAACGGGCAGGACGCGAATCATCCGGTCGCCCCTAACGCTTCGTCCGCGCGCAACTACTGGACGAACTTTCGGGGTCTGAATCGAGACGGGCGTTACGAAGAGGGTGCGGTGAAGGTGGACTGGCCTGCGGGCGGTTTGAAGCCGATGTGGAAGCAGCCTGTGGGCGGCGGCTTCTCGTCGTTCGTCGTGGCCGACGGCACGGCTTACACGATTGAGCAGCGGCGCAAACAGGAAGTGGCCGTCGCTTACAACGTCGAGACGGGGCGCGAACTCTGGGCGCACGGTTGGAACGCGGAGTTCAGCCCCGATGGCACCGGCGACGGGCCGCGCTCCACGCCGACGTGGGACGGCGGGCGTCTCTATGCGCTCGGCGCGGCAGGCGAACTGCGCGCGCTCGATGCGAAGACGGGGAGACTCTTCTGGCAGAAGAACATTCTCGCGGACAACGGCGCGTCGAACATTCAATGGGGCATGGCCGCCTCGCCGCTCATCGTTGACGACAAGGTGGTGGTGCTGGCGGGCGGCACTTCGGGCAAAGGCGTCGTGGCTTACAACAAGTTGACGGGCGCGCGCGTCTGGTCGTCTCTGAACGACCGCGCCTCTTACACGTCGCCGATGCTCGTCACGCTGGCGGGCAAGCGTCAGATCATGGTCGTTACGGCGAGCCGCATCGCCGGTCTTGACCCGGCAGACGGTGCAGTGCTCTGGACGCACCCGTGGGATGTCTCCATGGGCATCAACGTTTCGCAGCCGCTCATCACGGGCGCGAATCGTTTCTTCATCTCGGCGGGCTACGGCAAAGGCGCGACGCTCGTTGAGCTTCAGGGGAGCGGCAAGAGTTTTACGACGAAGAGCATCTGGGAGAACATCAACCTCAAGACGAAATTCAACAGCCCCGTTGTGCACAACGGCCACGCCTACGGGTTGGACGAAGGCATCCTGACCTGTCTCGATCTGGCGACGGGCGAGCGCAAGTGGAAGGGCGGACGCTACGGCTACGGGCAAGTGCTGCTTGCCAGCAATCATCTGATCGTGACGACGGACACGGGCGATCTCGTCCTCGTCAAAGCAGACCCGGCAGCTTACGCGGAAGTCGCCAAATTCAACGCGCTCTCCGGCAAGACCTGGAACGTGCCCGCGCTCGCGGGCGGACGCCTCTTAATGCGCAACGGCAACGAGATGGCCGCGTACAATCTAACGGATTAACGCAAGGCGTATTCGCCTGCGGCAAACTAAAAAAGCAGCGCAGCCCGAAGGAACTGTAAAGTCGCCTTCGGGCTGCGCTGCTTTTACGTCGGTTAGTGAACAGGGGCGCGCGGGTTCGGCTCAGTGCAGGCCGCCGCCTTTGCCGCCCGCGCTCTCTTTGCTCTCCTTCGGCGTCCGCGCGCTTGCAGAGGCTTCGTCGTCTTCGCCTGCGCCGCGCGCTTCTTCGTTCGGCGTGCTGCTCGCGGGCGAGCCGCCCTTGCCCGCCGTCGGCGTCTTCTCGTACTCGCGTTCCTTATCGTCCGCCATCGTCTTTGCCCTCCCTGCACGTAGAGATTGAACCGCACACATTTTATCCACGCGACGCCCGCGCGGCCAACAGGTGCGACGCTTAGAACAACAGTTTCGCGCCGAACTGCAAGTGGCGCGGGTCGCGCGCGGAGAGAATCTGGCCGAACGTGGGCGACCCGAGGAAGTTGTCGGGCAGGTTGAAGTTCGGATGATTGAAAAGGTTGAAGGCTTCGAGCCGCAGTTGCAGGTTCACGCGCTCGCCGAGCCGCGTGTTCTTCAAGAGCGATGCGTTGACGTTCTGGTAGCCGGGGCCGTCGAGTGTGTTGCGCCCGGAGTTACCGAAGGTGCCGAAGGCCGGGAAGACGAACGCCTGCGTATTGAACCAACGTTCGGGCGTGCGATTCGCCACGTTGGGATCGCCCGCGACGTTCGGGCGGTCGTTCGCGCCGAAGCCGAGCGTGGAGCGTCCCGTGTTGCTGTTGTCGATCTCCGAGAGCAGCGCGACGGTGAACGGGCGACCCGTCTGGAGCGTCACGATGCCGTTGAACTGAAAGCCGGAGAGAAGAGTGGTTAAGAAGCCTTCGTCGCTCAGAAACTTGCGGCCATGACCGAAAGGCAACTCGTAGGAGAAACTCGTGGAGAGGCGATGGCGCACGTCGAAGTTCGAGCGACCGTGTTCGGCGCGGAGGTTGAGGCTGTCCTGCGGAAAGTTGGGATCGCCCGCGCTCGTAAAGAAGTTCGAGGCGTCGTCGAGAGATTTCGCGTAGGTGTAGGACGAGAGCAGCGCGAGTCCGTTGGTGAGACGTTGTTGTAGACGCACCTGTAAGCTGTGATAGTTGGAGTTGCCGCGCGACTCGATGAGATTGATATCGTCGAACTGCGGCACGGGGCGCAGGACGAAAGGCAGAGTGGAGGGGCGCGGCTGGTTGATGTCGCGTGCGGTCAGAAGTTTTGTGCCCTTCGATCCGGCGTAGCCGATTTCGAGGACGCGGTTCTGTCCGAGTTGCTGTTGCAGGTTCAGGTTCCAGTGCTGCATGTAGGCCGTGCGCAGGTCGCGCTGGAATGAGAGCGCGGTGTCGGGGAGCGGCACGGGGAAGTTGCTGGGGAACGGGTTGTTGACGGTGAGCGGCAGACCTTCGAGCGAGAAGTAGAGATTGAAGTCGAAGTAGGGGGCGTTGAAATAGAGTCCTTCGCCGGGGGCGAGCGCGGGCTGATCGTAATAGACGCCGTAGCCGCCGCGCACGACGGTGGTGCCCGATTCGTTCAGCGTGTAGGCGAGGCCGAGGCGCGGCGCGAAGTTGTTACGGTCGGGCGCATAACCGCCGCGCGGGATGCCGTTCGTGCCGACGCGTGAGAGCGTGCGCGTCGCGGGGTCGTAGAGGTTCGCGCGGTCTTCCACATCGACGGGCGGCGAGTTGTATTCGTAGCGCAAGCCCGCCGAGATGGTCAGGCGCGGCGTGATGCGGAAACTGTCGTTGGCGTAGACGGCGTAGCTTTCGCCGCGCAGGTGTTGATGATTGTCGAGCCGCGCGCCGCCCGTGAGCGCGGGGAAGCCGAGCAGGAGGTCTGCAAGCGCGTTGCCTGTCAGAGGGAAACGCTCGGAGAAGGTCAGGAAGCCGCGCGATTGCACGTCGCGGAAAGCGTTCTGCTGCATCGCGCGAAACTCGAAGCCGAACTTGGCGAGATGCGCCCCGCGCACGTAAGAGAGGTTGTCGAGAAACTGGAATACGTTGGTCGCGCTCTGCTGCGGGTTGTTGAACTCGTCGCCGAGCGGCGAGTAGCCCGTGATGGTGATGAAGCTGAGTCCGAAGTCGCGCGGGTTGTTGGAGAGTTCCGGCAGGCCGACCTGACGATTGAGACTCGCGCCCGCCCCTTCCGACGTGACCGCCGACGCCACGCGACTGAAAGCGAAGCGGGCTTCGTTGACGACGCTCGGCGAGAACACGTGCGTCTCGCTGAGCATCAAATTTTGGCTGCGACGGGGGACGAAGTTGCCGAAGCCGGGGACGAGCGAAAAGGTCGTACCCGTGAAGGGGTCGAAGAGGTTGCGGTCGCCGAAACTGTAACGCGCGGTGAACGTCGAGGTATCGCTGAACCTGTGATCGATGCGTGCGTCGAAATTGTCGTTGCGGTCGCGCAGGGTGGGCGACGAGACGAAGTTGGCGAAGGGCACGTTGCGATTGGGCAGCGGGTACAAGTTGGCGATGGCGCGCCCGATGGGGTTCTGAAACTCGACGGGGATAACGCCGTTTGTGAAAGGCTGCTGCACGAAGGGGTTGAAGGGGCGGGCGAAGAGCGATTGCGAGAAGTCGCCGTTGCGTTCGGCCAGCGTCGGGACGTTGGTGATGCGTGTGATGCCTTCGCGCGTGCGCGTGCCTTCGTAGTCGCCGAAGAAGAAGGTGCGGTCTTTGACAATCGCGCCGCCGAGCGAGAAGCCGAATTGGTTGCGGATATATTTCGGGTCGGGCTGGTCTGCGGGCGCGAAGAAGTTGCGCGCGTCGAAGGCGGCGTTGCGGTGAAACTCGTAGAGCGTGCCGTGCAGCACGTTCGAGCCTGACTTCGAAATGACGTTGACCTGTGCCCCGGCGTTGCGCCCGAAGGAAGCGTCGTAGGTGCTCGTTGAAATCTCGAACTCCTGAATGCCGTCCACGGGCGGGCGGACGCCGAAGCTGTTGAGTTTCGGGTCGAGGTTATAGACGCCGTCCAGAAGAAAGTTGTTGGAGTCTTCGCGTGCGCCGTTGGCGCTGAAGGCGAAGTCGCCGCGCACGGAACCGGCTGAGCCGGGAGCGGAGGGCGCGGTGCCGGGGGCGAGCAGCGCGAGTTCGAGGAAGTTGCGCCCGTCGAGCGGCAACTCCGTGATCTGTCGTTCCGCGATGACCGTGCCGAGCGCGGCGGAATCTTTTCTGAGCGGCGCGGGTTCGCTGATGATGCCGTCGACGGTGATCGTCACGTCGGTCACGGAGAGCGCGGCGTCCAGTCTCAATTCCTGATTGACTTGAAGCGCGACCTCTTGCGGCAGACGTTGGAAACCCGCCGCTTCGACGGCCACGAGATAGACGCCCGGCGCGAGCGATAAAATGGCGTACTCGCCCGACGCGTTGCTCGTCACAGTCCTGATCTCATTCGTGGCTCTATTCGTGAGCGTCACGGTCGCGCCGGGAACGACGGCTCTGTTCGGGTCGCTGACTGTGCCGCGAATCGAGGCGCGGTGTGTTTGCGCGAAAGTCGCGGGGGCAATGAGTAAGACGAGCAGGAAAGAGAGAAAAGTGATTTTAGACTTCACGACGACTCCTCGCGGTTTTTGACGGTTGACAGGATCGAGAACTGTAGATGGATGAAAACGCACCTTACCTTAACGAACCGGAGCGGATAAAAGTTTTCGGGTTGGACGCAGGCGGCAAGGTTTTTCTTTCATCCGAAAATTCGGAAGAGACAGCCCCGCGCGCGTCGCCTGCCGGAATCCGCAAGGTCGAAGCTCACGCGCGGGACTGTCTCTTTCGAGTTAAACGAACTTCACAAGTCGAAGAATTGCACAGGTCGAACGAATCTCGTCGTCTAGCTCTTCTTCGTGAAGATGCTGCACGCCTGGTATGCGCCCGAAGGGTCGATGGCCGAGCGTCCCTCTTCAATGTGGCGGATGATACCTTCCTTGTCCACGACGAACGTGGCGCGGGCGGAGTAGCCGCTTTTCTCGTCGAGCAAGCCGTAGTCTTTAACGGCCTGTCGTTTCCAATCGCTGAGCAGCGGGAAGGTCACTTTGATGTCTTCGGCAAAGCGTTTATTGGCCGCGAAGCTGTCCATGCTGATGCCTAAGATTTGTGTTTCGGTGGCGTCGAATTTGGCGATATCAGACTGATACGCCTGTAGTTCCTTCGTTCAACCGCCGGTAAAGGCCAGCACGTAGAAGGCCAGCACGACGCCTTTTTTGCCCTTGAAGTCGGACAAACTTACCTTCTGGCCTTGCGTGTCGGTGAGCGTGAAGTTGGGCGCGGGGTCGCCGACTTTCAAATGCGTCTTGGGCGCGGCGGGCTGCGCCCCGGCGTTGGCCTGCGGCTGCGCGGGCGCGGCGGGCTGCGCCTGCGGCTTCTGTTGCGCGCAGGCCGCGATTGACAGCGCGAGCAGCAGCGTAAAACTTAAAAATTTTCGGTTCATCAAACTTAGCTCCTCAAATGTGGAAAACTCGTCCGGGGAAACTTCTCTCGAAGCCATATTAGACATGATTGACGATAGGTTGGCAACAACCTGACCCGCGACGCGCGACGCCCCTGTTGGCCGCCCGTCGAGACTCACGCTGCGCAAGCGGTTCTTCAATACAAGAACAGGACGGGCGCGGGTTGTCGTATCTCAACCCGCGCCCGTCCGCCTCGCCGCGCGCGACGCACGACGAAAAGAGATGCCCGCGTCAGTCTTTCGTCACGAACTGCTCGATCTCTCTGACGAGCGGCATGACGGCGGGCGGGTCGTAGTTTGACAGCACGATGAGCGTGTCGCCTGTGTCTGTGGCAGCGGCCTTGTCGAGTAGGTTCTCCAACTCCTGCAAACGCTCCCGCTCGTCTCACCCGTCGCGCCCGCCTGTGTCGCTGGCGGCGGGTTGAACGCCGCCAGCGTGAAGGCGAGGATAAAACATATCGACGCGTGCATAAGTGTGATCTCTCCTTTCAGGCGGGCTAGCTCCGGGAGCTTTCCTTCTTCAACTCGTCCAACTCTTTCTGCAACGTCTCGATGAGGCTCTTGAGTTGAGCGGAGGCTTTCGCGTCCTGTCTCTGCGCGGAGAGTTTCTTGAGCGCGGCGAGTTGCGCGACCTTGAAGGCGTGCCTCGCAGGCGTTTTGATGTCAGGCTCGACGCCCGTGCCTTCCCAGTTGGTCTTCGTGATGGGGCTGATGGAGCGCGCGAAGGGAACCATTACGAAGAAGTGATCGCTGAGACGCTTTCCCATGACGGGGTGCGCGCCGCCTCCGGTCGTCTCGCCGACGATGGTTGCGCGCTTGAGATTTTTGAGCGTGTAACTGATGTCTTCGGCGGCGGAGAAGGTGAAACTGCTCGTCAGGATATAGACATCCTTCCGACCGTAGCGTCTGCCGGGCACTTCCGCGAGCGACCAGAACGAGATGGTTTCGTCCATCACGCGGTCGTAGGCGTCGCTCAGGTGGATGGACTTGTCGAAAAAGTAGCTCATCAGCAGCGTGATCGCGGCGCTCGCTCCGCCGCGACAACGGCGCAGGTCTATGATGAGCGCGTCTGTGTCGGCCAGACGATTCATCGCGTCGGAAATCTTCTGGCGCGCCTCGCCCGACGCGTCGAAGTAGCTGAACTCCAACAGCCCCAGATTGCCTTCGAGCGTCTCGACTTTTTCCAGCCCCATGTTGCCCGTCAGGTCGTTCGGGTTGCGCCGCACGACGCGCTCGCCGGACGCCGGATTACCGCCCCCGCCGCCGTCGTCGCCCGGCCTGCGACGGACGATGCGCGCGCCCGGCAACGCCTCGCCTTCGGCCAACGCTTCGGCGCGATAGTTCACGCGCAGGTGCTTGTCGCGGCTGACGGCCTGCAAGTGCTGTGTGAGCATCTGCGCCAGAGCCTTCGCGCTCGTAACCTCTTCGTACTCCTTCTTCGCCACGCGCTCGCGTATGGCCTGCTCCATACGCTTCGCGGTTTCGGGATAGACGTAAGCCTCGTGCAAATTTTTCAGCGCGCCTTCGATGACCTGCGTGCGCACGCCCGCGTCGATGGTCATGTCGGGTTGTTCCGGTTGACGCGGCGGCTGCGTCGTCGCCGTTTGCTGCGCCGCGTTGAAACTCGCGAGCGCGACGATGAAGCAGAGCGCGGGGAGACAGAGACTGGCCGCCCTCGTGCGCGGCGCGTCGAAGAGAGCGCGCGAGGAACTGTTTTGAAGACGGGGATGCGTGCGGCGCGTCGTCGGACGCAGGATGCGTGAGAGTGTCGGATGCATTTTGTTTCTTCCTTTCAAACTTTCCGAATGATGGCTCGTCTGCAAGCACACGGCGGATATTAGGCGAGACGGGCGCGCGAGTGGTTAAGCCGAGGAAAAGTGTTTGTTAAGGATGTAAAATCTTTCTGCCCGTAGTTGGCGGCGAGCGTCCGCCCGGTATGTTCGCAAAACTTGAACAAACGGCCTAGAATCACGTATTGGAATTGGAGAAACGGATGGGGGAGGATGAGGCGTTTATGTTCTGTCCACAGTGCGGCGCGAATCAGAGCGAAGAGTTGAAGTTCTGCAACCTGTGCGGCGCAAACTTGCAGGCCGTGCGGCAGGTGGTTGCGCTGCGCGAAACTTCGGAAGATAAATTCGACTGGAGCAAAACATGGGTCGCGGAGATGTTCCTCTCCGAAGCGGAACGCAAGCGTCGCCTGCACACGCAAAAAGCAATCGAACACGAACTGGAGAGCCAGCGCGGCATCACGCCCGAAGTGAGACGCTACAACGAGATCAAGGCGGGCATCATCACGTCCAGCATCGGCCTCGGGTCGGCCATCTTCCTCTTCATCCTGATGCAGGGAATTATCCAGGGCGGCCAGACTCCGCCGCACGCTAACGAGATCCTGAGCCGTGTCTGGATCGCGGGAGTCGTTCCCTTTCTCGTCGGCATCGCACTCATCATCAACGGCCTGTTCGTGAGCAAAAAGATCGTCGAGGTCACGCGGCGGGAAAGTTCGCGGATGGCGGACGCGCTCGGAGGCGACACAGCGCGTCGCTCGCTCAATTCCGCAGACACGTCGGAAATCTCGCCCGCCAGTTTCAGCGTCACCGAAGAGACGACGAAGCATCTGGTGAACTCTCGTCCGAAGCAGTAACGCCGCGCGCTAAAGTGGCGCGCACGCGCGAACGACAAGACTGCCCCCCGAAATTCACACAAACAAACTCCGCCGCGCGTAGCAAAACTACCTTCCGGCTCTACTTTGCTTTCCGGCGTGAGTTTGCTTCCACGCAAAAGCGCAGGGGAAAGCGTGGAGCGCCGGGTAGCGTCTCGCCTTGAAGCCGGGCGCGAGGGCGGCGGATGTTAAGAATGTAAAATCTACTGCGTGCCCGGTTTCAGGCCGCGCGGGCTGTGCTACATTGCCGGGCGTGAGAGGCAATACGGGAAAGCGTCAACCTCCGATGCTGTTGCTGTTGGCAGCCGCGCTCGTCGTGCTGCTCGTGGTGCTCGCGTGGTTGCAGTATCGCTGGCTCGGTCAGGTGAGCGAGGCCGAACGCGAGCGCATGCAGAGCACTCTCAGCGCGGGCGCGGCGCGGTTCAGCCAGGACTTCGACCGCGAACTTGGCCGCGTCTATTTCGGTCTGAAACTGGACGCGGACGCGTGGGGAGCGCGCGACGGCGAGGCTTACGCCGCGCGCTACGAGCAATGGCGCGCGACGACGCCTCACGCGCAACTCGTGCGCGACGTGTACGTCGTGGATGGAGGCACGGCGGGCGGCCAGCCGCAACTCACGCGCTTCGATGCCGCCGCACGAAAGTTTGTGCCGTCCGACGAGGCTTGGCCTGCCGAATTCGACGCGCTGCGCCATCGCTTCGAGGCAGCCCACGAGATGTCCACGCCCGCACACTCCGAACTCTTCGCGCCGCAGCCGAACGTAGACCACTCGATCCCGTCCGTCATCATTCCCATCGTTCCGGACGAACCCGCACGCCCCGTCGAACACGGCGGAGAGGCTGGCCGGGAGAATAGCGTCGGCGACGTTGAAGCATCCGGCGCGGGCAACGAACGCAAACTCGTGCTGACGAACTACTCGCCGCTCGCCGCTTATGCCGTCGTCAGGCTCGATCTCGAATACATCAAGCGCGAGATGTGGCCTGCGCTCGCGCGCCGCTATTTTTCGAGCGGCGATCAGCTCGATTACCGCATCAGCGTCGTTGACGCAAACAACCCGCAAAAGATCATTTATCAATCCGCGCCCGGTGCAGACACAGACGCCGCCGCTACTACTGCGCCCGCCCCCGGCGACGCGCGCGCAGGCATCTTCAAAATTCGTTTTGAGGAGATGGACGCGCTCGTCCAGCCGGGTCGTGCGGTGCGCCGTGTGAGTAAAGAACAGGAGACGACTGTGCTGCCACCGGCGCGGGAGTCGAGCGAAAAACGGGTCGCGCTGCGCTTCTACGAGAGCCGCACGAGTCATGTGGAGATGCGCCGGATGCGTCTTCAGGATATCGGCGAGGGCAACTGGCAACTCGTCGCGACGCACGCCGCAGGGTCGCTCGACGCAGCGGTCGGGCAGGCGCGGCGACGAAGTCTGCTCGTCAGTTTCGGGATCCTGCTGCTGCTCGCGGGAAGCGTTGCCTTGATCTTCGTCTCCACGCATCGCGCGCAGCGTCTCGCGCGGCGACAGGTGGAGTTCGTCGCGGGCGTCACGCACGAACTGCGCACGCCGCTCGCGGTGATCTGTTCGGCGGGCGAAAATCTGGCCGACGGCGTGATTGATGATCGCAGGCAGGTGCGACGTTACGGTGAGGTGATTCATAGCGAGGGGCGGCGTCTGAGCGAGATGGTCGAGCAGGTGTTGGAGTTCGCGGGCGCGCAATCGGGGCGACGCGAACTGGAACTCGCGCCCGTCGAAGTCGCGTCTTTGATCGACAACGCGCTCGCCTCGTGTCGCGCAGGGGCGCACCCGCATGAGGCTTCCGCGTGCGAGATCGAGCGCGACGTGCCTGCCGACCTGCCGCCCGTTCTGGCAGACTTTGGCGCGCTCAGTCGTTCGCTGCAAAACTTGCTGGCGAACGCTCTAAAGTATGGCGGCGAGAGTCGCTGGGTGAAACTGTCTGCGCGAAGTGTGGAGCGCGTGCGGGGCGGCGGGGCGGAAGTGCGAATCAAGGTGGAAGATCGAGGCGCAGGGATCGCGCCGGTTGATCTGCCGCACATCTTCGAGCCGTTTTATCGCGGGCGCGAGGTGGTGGCCGCGCAGATTCACGGCAACGGTCTGGGCTTGAGTCTGGTCAAACAGATCGTCGAGGCGCACGGCGGGCGGGTCAGCGTGCGGAGCGAACCGGGGCGCGGCAGCGCGTTCACGATTCACCTGCCCGCCGCGCCCGGTGCGCCTGCGGCGGCAAACGGCAACGGCCACCACCTGCGGCGGAGCGACATATGAACCAGCGCATTCTACTCGTTGAAGATGAGCCGGGACTGTTGATGACTCTGACCGACCGGCTCGTGAGCGAAGGCTTCGCGGTGGAGACGGCGACCGATGGCGAAGCGGGGCTGCAACGCGCGCTCGCGGAATCTTTCGACCTCATCATTCTGGACGTAGGCTTGCCGCGCAAGAACGGTTTCGATGTCTGCCGCGACCTGCGGCAGCGCAGCATCGGCGTGCCCGTCATTATGCTGACGGCGCGCGGGCAGGTGGTGGACAAAGTGGTCGGCCTCAAGATCGGCGCGGACGATTACGTGACGAAGCCTTTCGAGATGATGGAACTCCTGGCGCGCATCGAAGCGCTGCTGCGTCGAGTGCCTCCGGCGCACGCCGCCGCGACGGGCAGTGCGCACGGTAGCGCGGCGGGCGAGGCCGGAGACGTTTACAGCTTCGGCGCGATTCACGCCGATTTTCGTCGCGCCGAAGTGACGCGCGAAGGCGAGCGCATCGAACTCTCCGCGCGCGAGTTCAAATTGCTGCGCTACCTGATCGAGCACAGGGGCGCAACCATCTCGCGCGACGAACTGTTGAACGAAGTCTGGGGCTACAACGCGATGCCCTCGACACGCACCGTAGATGTCCACATCGCGTGGCTCCGGCAAAAGCTCGAACCCAACCCGCACTACCCGCAGTTCATCCTCACCATTCATGGCCTCGGCTACAAATTCGTCGGGTGATGAAGTTCCTTCAACTTTTCGAGAACTTCGATGGCCTGTCCCCTGCTGAGAGCCTGAAACTCATCCGGAAACTCGTCGAGGCTGTCGCCACCTTCCGGATAGTCGAATAATGTTTGCACCGGCAAACGAGTCCCTGAGAAAACGGGGGCGAGTTGGAGAGAGCGGCTGATTAAAGCATAGCCGCGCCCGCGCGTGTCGTGAAAATTCGCCAAATCTGTCGAAAACAGCCGGAAAAAGGTTGAACGACGCCCGTTACGGTTATATCCTCGCGTTTCTCGTCCGTTTGTTGCCCGCGCACTTAATTCCATCAAGGCGAAAATTTTTCGGGAGTTGTTAATAAACTCTGTGGAGGAGCGTTTTATGGGTGGAGACGAAGTTGTGAAGGAGAACAACGTGCCAGCTACTGCGCCCCAACTGAAACCCGTACCCCACAGCGGCGGGCTGGAGGAACTCGATACCCTGTTTCAGCAACACTACGATCAGGTCTATCGCACCGCTTACCGCATCACCGGCAGCCCGGCTGACGCCGAAGACGTGCTGCAAACCATTTTTATGCGCCTCGCCGGAAATACGACGAAACGCGACCTCGCACCAAGCCCCGCAAGTTATCTGCACCGCGCCGCCGTCAACGCTTCGCTCGACCTGATGCGCAGCCGGACGCGTGCGCGCTCCGTGCCCTTTGAAGACGTGGATTCGGCGCTCCTGCAAAGTCCGATTCTTAACCCGGAGGCGCAGCACGCGGACAGTGAGATGCGCGCTCTCATCCGGCAAGCCGTGGCGCGACTCGGTACGCGCGCCTCCGAAGTTTTCGTCCTGCGTTATTTTGAAGGCTACGACAATGGCGAGATCGCCGAAATGCTCGGCATGTCGCAGATGGTCGTGGCCGTCACGCTGCATCGCGCACGCGTGCGGCTGCGTGGAGAGATTGGTGAGTATCTGGAGAAACATCATGAAGCGTAATAAAAAAGAACTGGAAACAATCCTTGACGAGACGATGAGCGACATGCGCAACGAACAACTCAACACGCACACGATTGACGAAGCGGCCTCGCGCGTCTGGGCACGCATCGCCGCCGACCACAATCCGGCTTCCGTGATGACGCCCGCCGCCGAGCACATCAACAGTTGCGGCGATTTTCAATCTCTCATTCCGTCTTACCTGCGCCGCGAGTTGTCGCCCGCCCGCACGCTCCTGCTCGAAGACCACACGCAGGAGTGCATCCCCTGCCGCAAGGCTCTGAAAGAGGCGCGCACCGGGCGCGCTGCCGCCACGCGTGCCACGCTCAAACCCGCACGCGCGACGCAGACGAATTTCACGGCCTGGCGTTGGGCTGTCGCGGCCTCGCTCGCCGTGGCGGTTGCCATCGGCGCGCTCTTCTTCTCGAACCGCATGTTCGACACGGGCGGCGCGCTCGCGGCCACGGTCGAGAGCACGAGCGGCGCGCTCTATAAAGTGACCGACGCGGGCACGCTGGCGATGGCCGTGGGCGAAGAGATCGGTAAGGGCGTCCACATCCGCACGGCGAAAGACTCCGGCGCGATTGTGCGTCTCGCCGACGGTTCGCGCGTCGAGATGCGCGAACGCTCCGAGTTTTCCGTCTCGGAGAACGGGCAGGGCTTGACGCTGCATCTCGACCGCGGCGACGTGATCGTGGAAGCGGCCAAGCAGGGCGCAAAGCATCTCTATGTCGCCACGCCCGATTCGCTCGTCTCCGTGAAGGGCACGATCTTCGCGGTCGGCAGCGGCACGAAGGGTTCGCGCGTCTCCGTCGTCGAAGGCGAAGTGCACGTCAACCACTCGGGCAGCGATAAAGTCCTGAAGCCGGGCGACCAGACGACGACGGGCGCGAGCCTCGTTCCCGTCTCCGTCTCCGCAGACGTGGCCTGGAGCCGCAACGCGGCGCGCTACGCGAAGATGGTGACGGAACTGGCAGCCCTGCGCAAAGACATCGCGCAGCAAGTGCCGCACCCCGGCGTGCGCTACTCGACGCGCTTCCTCGACCTCGCGCCCGAAGGCACCGTGCTCTATGCCGCGCTGCCGAATCTGGCGACAACACTCGGCGAATCGCATCGCATCATGCAGGAGCGCATCGCGCAGAATCCCGCGCTCAGCCAGTGGATGAAAGAGCAGGAAACCTCCTCCGCCCACGGGCCGGGGCTGAACCAGACGATGGCGCGCGTGCGTGAATTCGGCGAATACCTCGGCAACGAGATCGTCGTCACGGCGGGCACGAACGCGCAGGGCAACCCCGATGCGTTCCTCGTCCTCGGCGAGTTGAAGAACGCGCAAGGGTTCCGCCCGTTCGTCGAAAAGCAACTCGGCGAACTGAAAGGCGTAGACAAGGGCGCGCCGAGCGTTCGCATCATTGACGACCCGAACACGGTCGTCGCCGCCACGCCCGCCGCAACCGCAGCAGCGACGACGGCTCCGAACACCGAGAAGAAGACCGTCGCCAAGAAACTCGCGGGCAATAACAACAACGAACTCTACATCTGGATTCGTGACGATTTCTTCGCGGCCTCGCCGAAGATCGAATCCCTGCGCGGCTTGCAGGCGACCATGAGCGCGCCCGGCACGAACCGCTTCGTCGGCACGCCCTTCTATGCGCGCATCGCAGACGTTTACAAGGAAGGCGCGGGGCTGATCGTCGCCGCCGACCTCGAAAAAGTGATCGCGCAAGCGACGAGCGACGCCGCGAAAGTCGGCGGGCAGCAGCAACTCGACCTCTACAAGCAGGCCGGACTCTTCAACCTCAAGCACTTCGTTGTGGAGCAGAAGGAAGTCAAGGCGAAGACGCAGAGCCGCGCCGTGCTGACCTTCAACGAACCGCGTCGCGGCATCGCTTCGTGGCTCGCCGCACCGGGTCCGATGGGCGCGCTCAAGTTCATCTCGCCGGACGCGCACATCGCTACCGCTTTCGTCGTCAAAGAGCCGACGCTGCTGGTTGACGATCTGCTCGGCTTCATGGAAACCGCGTCGCCCGACCTGCGCAAACGCCTGCGCGAACTTGAGACGCAGAACGGCCTCGACATCAAACGCGACTTCGCCGCGCCGCTCGGAGGCGAGTATGCCTTCGCCATCGACGGCCCCGTCCTGCCGACGCCTTCCTGGAAGATGATCGTCGAAGTTTATGACCAGAAGCACTTGCAGCAGACGTTCGAGAACGTGGTCGGGAAGTTGAACGCCTGGGCGGCGCAGCATGGGCAGAAGGGCTTGACGCTCCAGCAGTCGGGCAACATCTACACGCTGCGTTCGGTGGATTTCGGCCTCGAAGTTCACTACACCTTCTCGGAAGGCTACATGATCGCCGCGCCGACAAGTGCGCTGCTGACCCGCGCCTTGCAGTATCGCGAGTCGGGCGTGTCGCTGTTGACTTCGCCGAAGTTCATCGCGGCCTTGCCCGAAGACGGCAACACGAACTTCTCCGCCGTCATCTATCACAACCTCGCGGCGCTGCTGCAACCGCTTGCAGGGGCTATTGGGGATCGCTCCAAGTCGCTCGGCGAGGAACAGCAGAAGGCCATCGCCGCTTTCGCCGCGAACTCCGAGCCGACGCTCGCTTATGCCTACGCACAGGGCGACCGCATCACGCTCGCGGCCAACACGGAGGGCGGCCCCTTCGGCCTCAGCCCCGGCAGCCTGCTCGGCCTGCCCAACGCTTTCGCCATGCAGCACATCATGATGGAAGCGATGGACGAGAAGAAGGGCAGCACGCCGGAGAAGAAGTAAGTAAGCGAAGCGACGAGCGCGCGTCTCTGTCCGGTGGCGACGAAGTTGTCGTCACCGGACAGAGACGCGCGAGCGTTAAGGTTAACCGGCAGCCTGAGTGAATAGAGAGGAGTCTCCAGCATGAAAGGCGGAAATCTCATTGCCGGAATTCTCATCGTCGTGAGTCTCTGGGCGGTCACGGTCTGGTTCGTCTTCGCGTCCGGCATAGCCGACCGGCATGAACCGACCACGCCTTTGACAGTTGCCGCCGAGCGCGGCGACGCGGCTCAGGTCAGGAAACTGATCGCCGGGGGCGCGGACTTGAACGAGCGCGACGACTCCGGCTACACCTCTCTCGTGTGGGCGGCGCGCAACGGCAACACGGAAGTGGCGGAAGCCCTCATCGAAGCGCGCGCCGACTTGAACGCGCGCGACTGCGCCGCGAACGGCTGGACGCCGCTCATCCATGCCATCCACAAAAACAATAACGAGATGGCGCGCCTCCTGATCGAGCGCGGCGCGGACGTGAACGCGAAGGCCGGGAAGTGTACGGAGAAAACGATTGAGAGCGGCGCGACCGCGCTGCTGCATGCGGCAGGCGAAGACAACACGGAGATCGTCCGCGCCCTGCTCGCCAAAGGCGCAGACCCTTACGCCGAATACGACAAGGCGAACGCGCTCTCGAAGGCTGTCGCCGGGGCGATGGACTTCTCCCGTCCGGACGACAAACAGTGTCCGACCGAAACCGTGAAGACTCTGCTTGAGAGCGCGCCCGAACTGACCACGAAGCGCAGCGTCTGGGATCGCAAGTCCGTCTTTATCGCCAGGCACAAGGGCTGCACGGAATTAGTGAGCCTGCTCGAACAGCGCAAGAGCGCGTTGGCCGCAAAGGCCGCCGCCAACAATTGAATTGTGATCCGGGCTTGAGCGTGCAGCCGGTAGGATTCGCCGCCGCAGGTACAGAGGACACAGGGAAAAAATGATGAAGCAGGAACGGTGAACGAAGAACGAAAGCAACTGCTTTGGTCTTCAATTCAGCATTCATCGTTCCGCGCTCATCGTTTTTCTTTGTGCTCTCGGTGCCTGCGGTGGCGCGTGCTTTTCTGCTCACGCATTTCACTCTGGCGCATCTTCTTTCTATTCAAAAACCTTTCTCACAAGTCGAACTTTAATTCACATCGAAGCGTTATTCTTCAACGGAACACACGCGGTTGTCGGCGTTGAATTCACTCCCGATTCTGTTTGGAGTTGCCGGGAGAATATCGTATAAAGCGAACTACTCTGCTTGTGTAGTTCGCGCTTCTCAACTTTACTTTGTCTCAAACTGAAAGCCGCGACGGCTTCAACTCATTATGAATCCAGTCATCGATCTAGACGGTTTGGGCGTGACCTTCGGCGGGCGTCCCATCCTACAGGACTTGCGCGGCACGCTCAGCGGTCGCGCCATCGGCCTGCTCGGTCCAAACGGCGCGGGGAAGACGACGCTCATCCACACGCTGCTCGGTTTCCATCCCGCGACCGCTGGCACGGCGCGCATCTTCGGGCAGGACATCTCCGCCAACGCCAAACAGATTCGCACCCTGATCGGTTACATGCCCGAACGCGATTCGTTCATCGCCAAGATGTCGTGCGTGCATTTCGTGCGCCTCATGGCGGAACTCTCCGGCATGCCTTCCGACGCCGCGCTCGAACGCGCGCACGAGTCGCTCTTCTATGTCGGCCTCGGTGAAGCGCGCTATCGCACGCTCGACACCTACTCGCTCGGCATGAAGCAACTGGCGAAACTCGCGCAGGCCATCGTCCACGGGCCAAAGCTCATCATCCTCGACGAACCCACGAACGGCCTCGACCCGCCCACGCGCCTGCGCATGATTCGTCTCATCCGCGAGATACGCGACAGCGGCGAGGCGCGCATCATGTTGTCGTCGCACCTGCTGCGCGACGTGGAAGAATGCTGCGACGAGATACTCGTCCTGAAGGACGGGCGCATCGCCGCTAACTGTAATCTGGAAGAGGAACGCAAGGCCAACCGTAAGTTTATCGAACTGGAGATGCGCGGGGGCGACAATCGCGCCTTCGCGGAAGCCATCGGCCAGTTGGGCTGCGAATACGCGTTCACGAACGAGCGGCGGCTGAAATTGGTCTTGCCCGAAGGCATCGAGATACGCGACCTGTACCGCGTCGCCGCCGGGCAGGCGGTGCAGATACGGCGTCTGAACTACAAGCGCGATTCGCTGGAAGACATCTTCCTGAAAGCGATGGAAGGCGGCGCGGTCGGCACGGGAGGTAACGGCAATGGCAGTCTATGAGCATGGCTACAAGCCATATACGGGCGGGTTGACGCCGGAATGGTCGCGCTTTTTGATCATCCCGCGCCACGCTTACCGCGACGTGTTTCGTTCGAAATTCTTCATCGCGTTCTTCGCGCTCTGCTTCATCTACCCGCTCGTGGCCGCGATCCTGATCTACCTGCACCACAACGTCAATGCCATCGCGTTGATGCAGATTAACGTCCGCGAACTCGTCCCCATCAACGCCTCTTTCTTCCACGTCTTCATGACGACGCAGTGCTCGCTCGGCTTCTTTCTCACCGTGCTGATCGGGCCGCCGCTCGTCTCGCGCGACCTCGCCAACAACGCCCTGCCGCTCTATCTTTCGCGTCCCTTCACGCGTAAGGAGTATGTCGTCGGTAAGATGAGCGTGATTCTGGTTCTGGTTTCGCTGATCACCTGGGTTCCCGGCCTCCTGCTCTTTATCTTGCAGGCTTACCTTGAGGGCGCAGGCTGGTTCGGGAACAACCTGTGGATGGCGGGGGCGATCTTTTTGAGCGCGTTTGTGTGGATCGCCGTGCTCTCGTTTCTGTCGCTCGCCGTCTCTGCGTGGTTGAAGTGGCGTGTCGTGGCGAGCGGCGCGCTGCTCGCGATCTTCTTCATCCCGTCGGCCTTCGGCGAGATCGTCAACGCACTGTTCATGACGCGCATCGGCCATCTCATCAGTATCGGCGCGATCATGAACTCGATCTGGCTCGGCCTCTTCGGATTGTTCCAACGCCAGACCGGTCGCATGGAGACGACGCAAGGCGGACGGCGCATCGAAATGGTCTTCTACGAACCGCCGCTCTGGTCTTCGTGGCTCGCGCTCGGCCTGATCTGCGCCTTCTGCGTGCTGCTCTTGATGCGCAAGGTGCGCGCTTACGAGGTGGTGAAATGACGACGGCACCGGCAACAGTAGCGACAAACGCAAACGTCACGGCGCACGCCGTGGAGAGAATGATCGTCTTCGAAGATGTCTCGAAGTTCTACGGCGAGATACTCGGCGTCAATCGCGTCAATCTCTCCATCGCGCCGGGCATCACGAGTCTGGTCGGGCCGAACGGTTCGGGCAAGACCACGCTCATGAACCTGATGACGGGACTCTTGAAGCCGACGCGCGGCCACATCAGCGTGCTCGGCACCAGCCCGCACAACCCGCAGGAACTTTTTCGCAAGGTCGGCTACTGCGCGCAGTTCGATTCGTTTCCGCGCGGCGCAACGGGGCGTGAGTTCATAGAGTTCTACCTGCGCACGCACGGCGGCACGCGCCGCGCCGTGGAGAATTTGACGTATCAGGCTCTCGAACGCGTTTCGATGCTGGAGGCGGCGGATCGCAAGGTGGCCGGTTACAGCAAAGGCATGCGCCAGCGCATCCGCCTCGCGCAGTCCATCGCGCACAATCCGGCGGTGCTCATCCTCGACGAGCCTCTGAACGGACTCGACCCGATGGCGCGCGCAGAGATCATACGGCTCTTTCGCCAACTCGCCGCCGAAGGTCTGTACCTGATCATCTCCAGCCACATCCTGCACGAAGTTGACATGATGTCGGACAGCGTCGTCCTGTTGAACAACGGCTACGTCGTGGCCGAAGGCAACGTGCACGGCGTGCGCGACGAGATCGAAGAGCACCCGATGCAGATTTTGATTCGCTGCGACCGCCCGCAGGTTCTGGCCGCGCGCGTCTTCGAGCAGGACGACGGCGCGGTGGTCGAAGCGCGCCTGCACGACGACCGGCAAGGTCTGTTTGTGAAGACGCGGCGACCGGACGATTTCTATCTGCTCTTGAACCGCGTCGTCTTGGACGGCGACCTAAAGATCGAATCGGTCGCGCCCGCAGACGACGACCTCAACGCGGTCTATCAATACTTGATCAGTTCGGACGGAGGGCGATAATGAGTTCGACCATTGATTCGGCGACACCCGCACAAATTAAGAGCGCACGCGAAATGCCCTGGCAACTCTGGGCGCAGCAGACGCTCGCCATCCTGCGCCTTGAGTTGCAGAAAAACTTTCTGAGCCGTCGCGCGCTGTTGATCTACCTGCTCGCAGCGTTGCCGATCCTGCTGTTGTTCGTGCTGGCGGTCTTGCCGCCCTCCGAAGACGACACCTTTAACAACTTCGCCGAGTTGGGCGTCCTCTTTTCCGCCATCTACAACGGGCTCATCCTGCGCACGGTCGTCTTCTTCGGCTGCGCGTGGATCTTTATGAACCTGTTTCGCGGCGAAGTGGTTGACCGGAGTTTGCACTACTACTTTCTCTCCCCGGTCAAGCGCGAGGTGCTCGTCGTCGGCAAGTACCTGTCGGGACTGGTGACGGCCATCGTGCTCTTCGGGCTGACCACGCTCGTCTCGCTCTTTATGCTCTACTTCCCGCGCTTCTCGGCGGAAAGCTCGCGCTACTTTTTCGGCGGTCCGGGCGGCAAGCAGGCGCTCATCTATCTCGGCATCACGACGCTCGCCTGCATCGGCTACGGCGCGATCTTCCTGATCGTCGGACTCTTCTTCCGCAACCCGATCATTCCGGCGATCCTGATCTACGGCTGGGAGTGGATCAACTTCCTGTTGCCGCCGCTCCTGAAAAAGGTCGGCGTCATACACTATCTACACTCGCTGATGCCCGTGCCGATGAACGAAGGACCATTCGCCGTCATGGCGGAGCCGACGCCCGCTTGGATTTCCGTCCCGAGTCTCATCATTTTCACCATCATCGTTCTCATCCTCGCCGGACTCCACATTCGCCGCATGGAGATCAGCTACATCGGCGACTGACGCGTGCGGTCGGTGGTTGAGCGGCATTTAAGATTTGCGGCGGTTAAGATTTTAAGACTCGCCACAGAGACACGGAGAACACAAAGGGGGCACAGAGAGTTCAAATATTCTCTGTGCCCCCTTTGTGCTCTCTGTGTCCCCTGTGCCCCGGTGGTGAAGCTTTATCCCTGCTTCCTCATCCTGAGACTTCAATCTTCCAGACATCTGCCTCGGCCTGCCCGGCCTTGATCTCAACGTCGAGAAACATCCGGATGACTTCGATGTTGGTCGTCGTGTGCAGCGTGGGCTGGCCGGTCGTGTATGAGCCGCCGCCCGCGAGCGCGAGAGGGATGAGAAGTTGATCGGCTAAGTGTTCGCCGACGGGCGCGCCCGTTTCGAGATACGCGGCTGCTTCATCCGATGCCCGTTCGGCAATTGTCTCGGCGCGCACGCCGCGCTCGCCGATGCCCGTAAAGACTTCCGTGAGATGTTCGCTCTCGATCTCAAGCGTCAGGACGTTACCCGGACTGTGCGCGTTCGTCGAAGTCTCGACGCGCAACTCGTCGCCCTCTTCCTCGTTCCATCCGAGTTGTTCACGGACGACCGTTAACTCGCGCTCGCCGACCGTGGGAGGCAGCTTGACGACGAGAGCGCGTGCGCGGCGGGCGCGAATTTCGCGGCGCGTGAGCAGTTCGAGCGGCGCGAGTGCGCCACGCGCGACGGGTTCGATGCGGACGTTGATGCGACCGCCGCCCGGCGGATAAAAGCCGTAGCGTTCGAGTTCGGCAGAGACGCGCACGCCCATGCGGTTGATGAGCGGGAGAAATGCTCTGGCGATGAACTCGTAGGGCGGCGCGTGGATGTTGTGCGTGCCGCCTTCAAAGGCGAGCGTGCTCGGCGCGTCCGCGATCATCAAAGGCGGCAGGATCGTTTGCAGCACGAGCGACGTACTCCCGGCTGTGCCGATGGGGAAGGAATAGTCGCCGGGCTTGACCGTGCCGGGCGTAAAGGTGAACGCGCTTGAGCCTAACGATGCGCCTTCCACCTGCGCGCCGCCGATGGCAGCGGCGGCGAGAACGGCGGTGAGATGCTGTCGCTGCAAGCCGGGCTTCTCCCTTCGTGCGCGCACGTTGTAGATGCGGAAAGGTTTTCCGGTGATGAGCGAGAGCGCGAGCGAGGTGCGTATGATCTGCCCGCCGCCCTCGCCTTGTGAACCGTCAATCGTCAGCATGATGAGGCGATTGTAACCCGAACGCCGTCGCCTTTTCACATCCTCTTTTCACAGTGCGCGTCCGCCTGTTGTACTCTGGCAGTTGTGACTGTGGCGAAATCAATCGTGCTGCGCTTCGACGCGGGGACGCTCCTGCTCGACGGACTTGAGCGCACTCCGCCGGTGGCGGGCGACGTGCCGGAGAGCTTTCGCTGGGACGAGCGCGTCCGGCGCTGGCGCGCGCCCGCGTCGGCTTATCGTCATGTCGTGCGCGAACTGATCCGCAAAAAAGTGGCCTTCGAAGATCAGGCGCGCGCCTATCACAAGTTCGACTTCCAGACGAAGTTCACGGTCGAGCCGCGCCCCTACCAGCAGGAAGCTATAGCCGCGTGGCGAAAGGCGGAGCGTTGCGGCGTCGTGATCCTGCCGACGGGCGCGGGGAAGAGCCTCGTCGCGCAGATGGCGATTGAACAGACGCAGCGTTCCACGCTCGTCGTCGTGCCCACGATTGACCTGATGAATCAATGGTACGACCTCCTGCTCTCCTGCTTTCAAGCCGAGATCGGACTCATCGGCGGGGGCTTCTTCGAAGTCGGCGCGTTGACGGTGACGACCTACGCCTCCGCCTTCCGTTTCATGGAACGGCTCGGCAATGAATTCGGCCTCGTCATCTTCGACGAGTGCCACCATCTGCCTGGCGACGTTTTTCGTTACGCGGCGGAGATGTCGCTCGCGCCTTTCCGGCTCGGCCTGACCGCGACGCCCGAACGCGCCGACGGCGCAGACGCCCTGCTGGAAGAGTTGATCGGTCCTATCGTCTATCGCCGCGAAGCGCGCGAACTCGCCGGGGAATACCTCTCCGATTACAGCATCGTGCGGCTGCACGTCGAGTTGAGCGCGGCGGAACGCGCGGGCTACGAGGCGTCGCGCGCCGTCTTCAAAAGTTTCCTGCAAGAGAAGAACATCCGCCTGAGCAGCCTGCACGGGTGGCAGCTTTTCATCGCGGCGAGCGCGCGGAGCGAGGTGGGACGGCGCGCGATGATGGCTTATCGAGAGTCGAAGCGAATCGCGCTCGGCACAGAGGCGAAGTTGCGCGTGCTCGCCGAACTGTTGAAGCGGCACAGGCGGGATCGCGTGCTCATCTTCACCGCCGAGAACGAGATGGTCTATCGCATCTCCGAACAATTCCTGATCCCCGCCATCACGCACGAGACGAACATCAAGGAGCGGCGCGAATGGCTCGCCGCCTTCAACGCGGGCGACGTGCTCGCGCTCGCCACTTCGAAGGTCTTGAATGAAGGCGTGAACATTCCCGCCGCCTCGGTCGCCATCGTCCTCTCCGGCTCAGGTTCGACGCGCGAGCACATCCAACGTCTGGGTCGCATACTGCGCAAGCAGCCGGAGAAGGAGGCGACGCTGTACGAAGTCGTCACCCTCGACACGACCGAAGAGGGCATCAGTCGCCGTCGGGGCGGAGAACAGTTTCGCGCGGGCACAGGGCGCAGCGAAGGCGGGCGTTTGCCCGGTGGGTTGTAATCTATGTTGACCGCAGACCTCGCACTAAGCTGGCAGCGCGGCGCGCAGATCAAGCCGCGCTACATTGACGCCGAAGACGCCGACTGGCTGGACGCGGCTTCCGCCCTGATCGAACTCTTCCGCGAGCATCGAGGCTGCACGCGCGCCGAACTCGAAGCGGCTCTGGAAGAGTACGTCGGCGCGGGGACGGACTACAAAATCCTGCGCGGCCTGATCAAGCTGTTGACGGATCGCGCGGAGTTTGCGGCGGGCGTCGAAGTTGTCCCGGCAGATTTGCGGCGCGCGGTCTTTCTCAAAGCGCGCGGCGCGCATCCCGTCACGGACGAGAGCGTGCGCGCGCAAGTCCTGACGGAAGCCGGGGAAGAACTCGGTTGTGCGACCGAACTGGTGCGCGCGAATTTGTATGCGGACTTGCCGAAGAACCAGCGGCTCGTCGAGTTTGAAGAGACGGACGCGCGTGCGCTCCTCGAACTCTACAACGTGGCGCAGGCGCAGGCGTTGCTCTATCGCTGCGTGCGGATGCGTCTCAGCATCGAGCCGCAGGGGGTGGAAAACTATCGCGAACTCTTCGGCGCGATCAAAGCTTATCGCTTGATTCACACGATCAAGGGGAGTCCGGCGCGCGGCTATGAGATCGAACTCGATGGTCCCGTCTCGATGTTTCATCGTTCGCAAAAGTACGGCATCCAGATGGCTGTGTTTTTGCCCGCGCTGCTCCTGTGCAAAGGATGGCGGATGCGCGCCGAGATCGAGTCGAGACACACGGGCACGTCGTTCTTCGAGATGACGAGCGAGGCGCACGGCCTGCGTTCGCATTATTTGAGCGTGACGCCTTACGAAAATCCGGTGAGGGAAAAGTTGTTGCAGAGTTGGGCGCGCTTCGAGAGCGAGTGGACGTTGGAGACGAGCGGCGAGATCATCGATCTCGGCGCAAGCGCGTTCATCCCCGATTTCGTACTGCGGCACGCAGGGGGGCGCGTGGTCTATCTGGAGATTCTCGGCTTCTGGACGCCGCCGCACCTCAAGGAGCGTTTGCAGGAGTTTGCCGGGAGCGGCTTCCGGGATTTCCTGCTCGCCGCGTGGGAGGAACTGCGCGGCAGCCGCGAGCCTCTGGTCGCCGCCCCGCCGCACACGCTCATCTTCAAGCGTTCGCTCGATCCGGCGACGGTCGAGTTGGCCGTCAACAGATTGATCTCGGAAGCGGGTCAGACGCAAGGCGGCGAACTGGCATGAAAACTTTCAATCTCTGCTTTCTCGGTTTCGGTAACGTGGGGCGCGCGCTGTTGCGACTGCTCGGCGAGAAGTCCGTAGCGTTGCGTGAAGAGTACGGGATCGAATGGCGCGCGACGGGCGTGGCGACGCGGCGCATGGGCTGGATCGCGTCGGCGGATGGATTGCCTTCCGAATCGCTGCTGGCAGGCGAGGCTACGGTGCGACGAGAAGGCGAGTCGCAGCCCGCGAACGTGCGCGAGTGGCTGGCGGCTGCGCGTTGCGATGTGCTGTTTGAAACAACGTCGCTTGAGCCGCTGACGGGTCAGCCCGCGATTGAGCACGCGCGCGCCGGGTTGGATGCGGGCGCGCACGTCGTGACGGCGAACAAAGGAACCATCGTGCATGGCTATCGAGAGTTGGACGCGCTTGCGCGCGAACGCGACAGACGCTTTTTGTTTGAAGCGACGGTGGCGGACATGCCTGTCTTCTCCCTCTTTCGCGAATGTCTCCCGGCGGCTCGCCTGCTCGGCTTTCGCGGCATCTTCAACTCGACGACGAACATCATTCTCGAAGAGATAGAGGCGGGGCGCACGTTCGCGGAAGGCGTCCGGCGCGCACAACTCCTCGGCGTCACGGAGACTGATCCGGCCTACGACGTTGACGGCTGGGATTCGGCGGTTAAGACGTGCGCGCTCGTGAATGTCTTGATGCGCGCACCTCTGAGACTGGATGAGATAGCGCGTGAAGGAATTCGCGAACTGGATGCGGCGAGCGTGCGCGCGGCGCACGCGGCGGGGAAGCCTTACAAACTCGTGAGCCGTGCCGAACTTGAAACGGGTGGCCGCGTGTCGGCGCGCGTGCGCGCGGAACAGGTCGCAACAGACGACCCTCTGGCCGTTGCGGGCGGCACGTCTCTCTCCATCAATTTCGAGTTGGATATTCTTCCCGGCCTGACGCTCGTGGCGCACCAACCCGATTTGCAGAGCACCGCCTACGGGTTGCTCGCCGATTTCGTCAATGCCGTGCGCGCCGAAACATAGGGAAGGGAATTTAGACGCAAGAAAAATTCCCTCTGCGCTTTGCTTTGCGTCTCCGGCGTGAGATCGATTTCTCGCCGGAGGCGCAAAGGAGGCAGAGGGAGAGGCAGGGAGAGGCGTTGCGTTCTTGGTTATCGTGCGGCTTACTTTTAGTCGGAGTCGGGGACGATGAAGGCGAGGTTGGCGAGCACGCTGCGCAGGCGAACCTGTCCGAGCAGGGTTTCGAGGTAACACGCCAGACCTTCGAGCGCGGGGCCAATCTCCAGAACTCTACGCGCCGCCGCCACCTTTTTAACGAAGCGTTCGTACTCCTCCCAATCCTTGTACATCAGGTAGCACATGCTGCCGTCGCGAAAACGCTTGAGGTGCGCGAGCAGGAGCGCGACCGAAAATTGATCGCATTCCTGATCGGCGCGGCGCGCGAGTTGGACGAGATTCCAGAGGTCGCGGTAGAGAATGAGGGCTTCTTCGCGGCGGGCGTGAAAGTCGTTGAAGAGTTCTTCGCCGTCGAGCGCGGGATTGAAGACCTGCGTGAGCGAGATGGTTGATTGCTGGAAGCAGTTGCGCAGCATCCCGTGTGCGCGTTCGAGCTTGCCGCGAATAGGCGGCGAGTGCGGGTCGCTGATGCCGACGAGCTCGAAGCCGTAGACGCGCCCGATCTCGTGGCCGATGGCATAACTGATGCCGTCGAGCGTGGAGAGCAACTCTTCGTCCGCACCATCCATGCTGAGGATCCCGGCTTCGATGTTTTCGATGAGCGCGAGCGACTCCTTGTGGACATTGTTAAAGACGGAGAAGGTTGAGGCGAGCAGTTGGTCTTGCTGCA
Organism: Pyrinomonadaceae bacterium; assembly: GCA_036399115.1. Classification (GTDB taxonomy): domain Bacteria; phylum Acidobacteriota; class Blastocatellia; order Pyrinomonadales; family Pyrinomonadaceae; genus JAIVJZ01. The sequence goes on from DASWNS010000034.1 coordinate 29,995, forward strand.
CCTTCTTTTCGATGAGGCGCAGGTAGTCGAGCAGACGTGCGAGATCGACGAAGAGACGGCGCATCGTCTCTCTAAAGGAGCCGGGCGTGAGGCTCTCGACGAGCATGGCGAGCGGCGCGGACAGAGGGACTTCAACCGTCGGAAGCAGAAACGTCTCAAGGTTGATCTCTTCGCCGCTGCTCGCTTCGCTGGCGGGAAGATAGGCGAGAGACTGCGGCGTCGGCTCGTGTGCGGGCTGATCAAAAATAGCACTGCTCATAGTTGATGTGTCCTGGTGGATATGTTCTGCCGGTGCGCAACCGCCGGACGGCTGGAGACGGAGCGTTGCCTTTAAATTACTGTCGGTCAGGCTTCCTGCGGCGAAAAAGCGTGCGCGAAGAAGAGTCTCTCCGCGCCAGACCTCTAACTGTGCTGTCAAACTTTATGCCAGAAATTTCTTGCGACCGGCGACGCGCGAAATCGCTTGATTTGCGACCATTTCCCGCATCCGAAAGATTGCCGGGCGTGAATTTCAGGCAGGCCGACTGACAGTTTGACAGGTCAAGCTGGCAGTGCTGCGACAATATGACAGGCGCGCACGCGCACGCCGTTTTCCGTGGGAGCAATTATTGGCTATAGTTGACCCATACTATTTTGCGGATAGACATTATGCCGGAGACGCGCGCGAGATGCTTTCGTGCACGCCAGCGCTCTGGTAAGCCTGTGCGGCGGGCGGCGGGCACGGCGTTTGAGGAGAGGAAGGCAGGGACGATGATTAACGTGCGCAGAGCCGCCGAGCGCGGCCACTTCAATTTCGGTTGGCTCGACACCCGACACACATTCTCTTTCGGCGAATACTACGATCCGCGCAACATGGGATTTCGCACGCTGCGCGTCATCAACGAAGATCACGTGCGCGCCGGACACGGTTTCCCCACCCACCCGCACCGCGACATGGAGATCATCACCTACGTGCTCGAAGGCGCGCTCGAACACAAAGACAGCATGGGCAACGGCACGGTGATACTCCCCGGCGAAGTGCAGCGCATGAGCGCGGGCACGGGCATTCGTCACAGTGAGAAGAATCATTCGACGGAACAGGACGTACACTTGCTGCAAATCTGGATCATCCCGGAGGAGCAGGGATTGACGCCGAGCTATGAACAGAAGATGTTTGAAGCAGACGAGAAGCGCGAGCGTTTGCGCCTCATCGCGTCGAACGACGGGCGCGACGGTTCGGTCACGCTGCATCAGGACGCGAGTTTGTATGCCGCGTTACTCGAACCGGGTCAGGAGGTGACGTATCAACTGTCGCCGGGGCGACATGCGTGGGCGCAAGTGGCGCGCGGCGCGTTGGAGATCAACGGGCAGCTTTTGCAGCAGGGAGACGGGGCGGCGATCAGCAATGAATCGCAGTTGAAGATTGCCGGGCGCGACTCATCCGAAGTTCTGTTGTTCGATCTCGGATAAGGCGCGGGCGCGTGTGCGAATAATCTGTGACGTGAGCAAAAAGTCTCAGACGAGGGGCGAGAGTTTAAATCTCTAACACGAGCGGGCGCGGAGTAGTCGCCACTACTCCGCGCCCGCTTAACTTCTCTTTAGCGTCCGGCGCGTCAAGCAATGTCCGGCTTAGCGCGTGTGACGAAACTGTTTTCGCTCAGGCGCGAAGGCTTCTGTTGCCTGAGGAGAGTGCGAAGTTTCATCCTCGCCTTGTGCAGTTGCGACTTGCTCGTCCCCACCGAACAACCCAACATCCGCGCAATCTCCTCGTGCTCGTGCCCTTCCACATCATGCAACACAAAGACGGTGCGGTAGCCCGGCGGCAACTGTCCAATCGCACGGTCTAAAGCGATTCTATCCACCACCGGCATGCTGTTCGGGTTCTGCGTCCCCGCCACAATCTGCACGGGCGTCTCCCCGTCATCGGTGGTCTGCTCTAACCTCACGCCGCGCTTGCGAAAGTGCATCAAGACCTGATTGACCGTCAGGCGATGGAGCCAGGTGGTAAAAGCCGACTCGCCGCGAAATGAGCCGATCTTGCGAAAGAGTTGGATGAAGGCTTCCTGCGCCAGGTCTTCGGCTTCGGC
>DASWNS010000035.1:0-19027 GCA_036399115.1 Pyrinomonadaceae bacterium
GCCTTTGAACTGGAACTCATCGGTGCGGAAGAAGGCGGAGGAGACGCCGACGCGGTCGCAGCTCTGGTTGCCTGCGGGGCAGTTGTTGAGGGCGTTGACCCAGGCGGAGACGCCGGTGGGTTCGCCCTGACGGTTGAGGAAGTCGACATAGTGTTGTTCGACGAAGAACTGCGCGCTGTCTACAGGGTTCGGCGCGTTCGGGTTGGTGTCGTTATCGACGATAACGACGACGGCGGAGAAGATTGTTCCAATGGTGAGGCCGCTGGACGGATTGCTCAATGTGACATTGAACCGCTCGTCGCCGTCGAGGTACACGTCGTCGGTGATGAAGATGCGGAAGGTCTTGCTGGTTTCACCTGCGGCGAAGCGCAGCGTGCCGAGCGTGGTGGTGTAGTCGCAGCGTTCGGAGGCGAAACCGTTCTTAACATTGCAGCCGACGGTAACGCTATCGGCTTCGGTTTCATAATCGACGGTGGCCGGGGCAGCGGTGTCGCCCGTGCGGACCACTGTGATGAGAACGCTGCGCGCGTTTTCGTCAACCACGTACGCGCTCGCGCTGAGTTCCACCGTATGCGGCGTCGGCGTGGGTGACGGCGTAGGTGTCGGCGTTGGCGTCGGGGTTGGAGTGGGCGTAGGTGTGGGCGTCGGGGTCGGGTCTTCCGCGGCTTTGTAGCGTGCGAGGGCAAAGTCCCTGCTGCTGCCCGTGTCCGTGTATCCGCCCGCGACGATCTTGCCGTCTGCTTGGATAAGGACGGCGGCGGCTTCGTTTTCAATGCCGAAGAGATCGGTTGTGACCTGACCGCCCGCGCCGAAACTTGAATCGAGCAGGCCGTCCGTGTTGTAACGCGCGAGGGCGAAGAACGAGAACGCAGCAGCACGCGCAGTTGGCTGCGCTTGACCGTTAACCAATGCGGCGGGCTTCGCCTGCCGCCCGGACTTCGCGGCGTCCGAGGGCGTCTTGTAAATCTCTACGTCATCGGTTGCGCGTGGCTGCACGCGCCCCTCCGCCGTTGTGACGACGGAGAGCGGGAAATAGAGGCCGACTGCGACGAGCTTGCCGTCGGCTTGCAGAGCGAGGTCGTTCGCCGAGTCGAAACCGCCGAAGTCGGTCGTGACTTTGCCACCCGTGCCGAATGAATCACCGGGCGTCGAGTCTGTGCCCGTGCCGCTGTCGAGCGAGCCGTCCGTGTTGTAACGCGCGAGGGCGAAATCGCTGTTGCCGCCGGAGATGGTAGCCCCTCCCGCCGCGACCAATTTACCGTCTGCCTGCCTGACCAGAGCGTTGATGCCGTCGCCGCCCGCGGAGAAGTCTGTGAGGACTTTGCCGCCCGTGCCGAAGCCTGTGGTGTCGAGCGAGCCGTCGGCGTTGTAGCGCGCGAGCGCGAAGTCGCCGGACGAGGAGCCTGCGGCGACGATCTTTGCGTCGGGTTGAATCACGACCGCGTGGGCTGCATCGCTCCGCTCGTTGAAATCGGTTGTGACTTTGCCGCCCGTGCCGAACATGTCGGCGGGTGTCGAGTCGCCCGCTGCGCCGCTGTCGAGCGAGCCGTTGGCGTTGAGGCGTGCGAGTTTGAAGTTTAAGAAATCCCCGCCGACGAGGACGATCTTGCCGTCGGGCTGCAAGGCCACGTCTGATGCGCCGTCGTGTCCCGTTCCGAAATCAACCGTGACGCGGCCACCCGTGCCGAAGTCCGTGTCGAGCATGCCGTTGGCGTTGTAGCGCGCCACGCCGAAAGAGGTGTCGGCAGAGGGCACGATGGAGAATTGCGGTCCGGTCTGCCCGGCCACGACGATCTTGCCGTCGGGTTGCAGCACTACGGCGCGTGCAAAATCGTCGCCGTTGCCTGTGAAGTCGGTTGAAACCAAGCCGCCGGAGCCGAAGGTGGTGTCGAGCGAGCCGTCCGGGTTGTAGCGCGCGAGCAGGAAGTTGAAGTCCTGCGCATCATCAATGATGACTCGCGTGTTCATGCGCCCGACCGCGACAATCTTCCCGTCCGGTTGGAGCGCCATGTCTTCGATTGTTTCCTCGTTGAGGGGGAAGTCTGTGAACACCTTCCCGTCTGTGTCGAAGGAGTTGTCGAGCGAGCCGTTTGTGTTGTAGCGAACGACGCCGAAATCGAGTTGGCCGCTCGTGTTGTCGCCGCCTGCGACGACGATGCGCCCGTCCGTGTAGAGAGCCACGCCCCGCCCGCCGAGATTGAAGCGACCGCCTGCAACGTCGGTCAAAACTTTGCCGTCGGTGTCAAAGGAGTTGTCGAGCGAGCCGTTCGTGTTGTAGCGCGCGACCGCGAAGAAGGTGCCGGTCGGGATACTGCCCGCTCTACCGGCGGCGACGATGCGCCCGTCCGGCTGAATCAAGACATCCCTTGCGCCGTCAACGAGGTCGAAGTCGGTCGTGACTTTGCCGTCGCCATCGAAAGAGGTATCGAGCGAGCCGTCCGTGTTGTAGCGCGCGAGCGCGAAGTTGTCGTCGGCGGCGACGCTCGTGGCAATTTCACCGGCCACGACGATGCGCCCGTCCGTCTGAATCGCAACCGCGTTGGCCTGTTCAAAAGAGCCGCCGAAGTCGGTCGTGACTAGTCCGTCCAGATCGAAAGTGTTATCGGGGCTGCCGTTGGTGTTGACGCGCGCGACGGCAAAGACGGAACTGCCGAGGCCGACCGCCACGATGCGCCCGTCGGCCTGCACGGCGACGCCCAACGCTTCTTCAAAGGTGACGCCCGCGAAATCAATCGTGAGTCTGCCGTCGGTGTCGAAGGTGGTGTCGAGCGAGCCGTTCGTGTTGTAGCGCGCGAGGGCGAAGACGCTCTCGAAAGTCGTCCCGTTCCTGCTCGATCCCGCGACGACGAGTTTGCCGTCGGGTTGGAGCGCAAGGGCGTTGGCAGTTGCGCTCGCGCCCGTAAACGGCGTCACGACCAGCCCGTCCGAATCAAAACTCGTGTCGAGCGAGCCGTCAGGGTTATAGCGTGCGAGGGCGAAGGCGGAGTTGAAATCGTCTTCGGGGGAGTTGGCCGACCCGGCAAGGACGAGCTTGCCGTCGGGCTGGATAACGAGTGCGGAGGCGAAACCGCCCTCCCCGATAGGGAAGTCTGTGTTGACGCGACCGCCCGTGCCGAAAGTCTGGTCGAGCGAGCCATCCATGTTGTAGCGCGCGACGGCGAAATCGGTGCCGGAGCCACCGGCCACCACGACTTTGCCGTCTGCCTGCACGGCGACATCCTCGGCAGCGTCGAGGCCGTTAGGGAACGGCGTGACGACCTTGCCCGCGTTGCCGAACGTCGTGTCGAGATCGCCCGGAGGGGCTAAGAGCGACCGCGCCTTGTCGGCCTGCGCGGAGGCAGCTTTAAGCTCTGCGGTCGAGAGGGGCGCGGCGGCGAGAGAGCGGAGCCAGAAGAAGGGAGCGGTTAAGAGAACGAATGTCGAAAGCAGTATGGCTATGAAGGCCACGGCGCGTCGTGAGACAGGAATTGAGCGGGGAGCGGGGAATTGCTTCATAAAGTCTCCTGTAAATTTGGAAGCGATGGCTGGTCGAACAGCATTCTCTTTGCGGCTCTATACGGCGTGCGACGAAGATGCAGCCCTGTACCCGGTGATAAGTGCGGTCTGAAAAACGGTAGGCCGGTTTTCTACTCCTAAACAAAATTTAAGTCAAGAATTTTAATGACGCCGCCGACGCGCGTGAGCGTCGAGCCATGTCCCGGCGTGCGCGCCGGAGGCGGGCGCACAAACGCATTGACAAGCCGTACCCCCGCGCTTATATTTCGCTTGTTCACTGTAGACCTGAAGCCTGAACTCGCGCCTTCCCGTCAAAAACCGGAAACCATGCTGAGCTTGATACTTCTCCAGGCGGCAAACGCAATCACAGATGCAACGGCGGCAACGACCGCGACCGCTGCTGCGCCCGTCGCACAGGTGGGCAGCCCGGTCACGGCCTACTGGCCGGTGATGATCTTCTTCGTCGTGGCCGTCGTCTTCCCGGTGCTGCCAATCGTGCTGGGGCGTCTGGTGCGCCCGAGCATCTGGCAAAAAGATAAGATGCGCCCTTATGAATGCGGCATTGATCCGACGACGGAGGCGCACGACCGTTTCACCGTGCGCTACTACATCGTGGCGATGCTCTTTCTGGTCTTCGACGTGGAGACGATCTTCCTGCTGCCGTGGGCGATCATCTTCATGGGCGACGATTTCTCCTTCACCAAATTCGCCCTCGTCGAGATGCTCGTCTTTATCGGCATCCTCGTCCTCGGTTACTACTACGCGTGGCGCAAAGGCGCGCTCGAATGGGCTTGAACTACGGTGACGGGTGACAAGTGACAGGTGACAGGTTAAAGCAGAAGAAAAACTCTCTTTAAACTTGTCTTGTTCCAACTCGTCACTTGTCACTCGTCACTTGTCACTTAAACATATGGCAGAGCATCCGGAAGGAATCGTACTGACGACGGTTGACGCGATCTTCAATTCGTTGCGGCGCAACGTGGCTGCGCCCGTGATGAATGTGAAGCCCGTGCGCAACACTGTGAACTGGGCGCGCAAGTCTGCGCTGTGGCCGATGACGTTCGGGCTGGCCTGCTGCGCCATCGAAATGATCGCGACGGGCGCGGGTCGCTTCGATATAGATCGCTTCGGCGCGGGCGTCTTTCGTCCCAGCCCACGCCAGAGCGACTTGATTATCGTCGCGGGCACGGTGACGTTGAAGATGGGGCCGGTCGTGCGCCGCGTCTATGATCAGATGCCGGAGCCGAAATGGGTCATCGCGATGGGCGCGTGCGCTTCGACCGGGGGGCCGTTCGATTCCTACTCCACGATGCAGGGCGTAGACCGCACCATCCCCGTAGACGTGTACATTCCCGGTTGTCCTCCGCGCCCCGAAGCCCTGCTCTACGGCCTCATGCGCCTACAGGACATCATCATGAAAGAAGCCCCCTCCGCCTACATCTTCGACTCCGACGGCACAGTCCATCGCCAACGCCAACTCGAAGGCGACGGCGAAGAAGATGCGAGACTGGACGCCGAACGCGAGGACGACGAAGTCTCCACCGTCGCCGGTTAGCAAACACACGCACGTCTCGCGCCGCGCACGCCGCACACGCAATCCGAGCAGTATCTCAAGCCGCCTCTTTACCGGAAGGCGGCTTTTGCTTGTCGAATTTTGCTTGTCGAAGTTGCCCGCGCCGCTCGTCAGGCTTTTGCGTCGGGTGATAAGTCGCCGAGATGGCGCGTGTCGTTGAGCGCGGAGATGCGCAGGAAGCCGTCGTCGCGGAGAGTGAAGCGGGAGATGCCGCAGTTGGCTGTGGCGAGCCAGACGGGGCGCAGGGTGGGGGCGTCGAGTGCGCCCAAGAGGTGCAGGGCGAGGATGCAGATGGTGCCGGTGTGAGAGAAGACTGCGATAGTGCCCCCTCGATTGGCATTGATGGCGCGGTCGAGCGCGTGGGCGGCGCGGTCGAGCAGTTGGCGATAGCTCTCGCCGCCGGGGAGCACGTGCTCGAAGTCTCTGCGCAGCAGCGCGGCATACTCTTCGGGAAACTTTTGCGCCGCTTCCTCAAACGTCAAGCCTTCCATCCGTCCGATGCTGCGTTCACGAAAGGCGTCGCTCTGCCTGATCTCCAAATTGAGCGCGGCGGCGAGCGGAGTGGCCGTCTCGACGGCGCGCAGCAGGTCGCTCGAATAGATCGCCGTGACGCCTTCCGACTCCAGCGCACGCGCCGTCGCCTCCGCCTGCCTGTGACCGAGCGCGGATAAGGGCGTCGGCGTGTGCCCGCCGAAGCGACGCGCGGCGTTGCCCTCGGATTGACCGTGACGAATCAGCAGAACGCGCGTGCTCTCCATAAGAAGACAGTGACAAGTGACGAGTGACAGGCAGGAACAGAGCAAACCTGCTGCCATTAACATGCTGCTAAAAACGACAAGTGACAAGTGGCGAGCGGGGAAGTTTAAAGAGCAGAGCGCTGTTTTAACTTGTCACCTGTCACTCGTCACTCGTCACTCTCTTCTACGCCGCGACGGTTTCGGCCTTCAGCTTTTCGGCTTGATAGTGTGTGACGAGGGCGTTGATGATCTCGTCGAGTTGGCCTTCCATGACGAGGTTGAGTTGGTGCACGGTGAGGCCGATGCGATGGTCGGAGACGCGGTTCTCTTTGAAGTTGTAGGTGCGGATTTTTTCGGAGCGGTCGCCCGAACCGACCTGCGAGCGGCGTTCGCTGGCGAGCAGTTCGTGCTGCTTTTGCTCTTCCTGCTCTTGCAGCCGCGCACGCAGCACGCGCATGGCTTTCTCGCGGTTCTTGATCTGCGATTTCTCATCCTGCATGGAGACGACGGTGTTCGTCGGCAGGTGCGTGATGCGGACCGCCGAGTAGGTCGTGTTGACGGATTGGCCGCCGGGACCAGATGAGCAGAAAGTGTCGATGCGCAGATCTTTCGCATCGATCTTCACGTCAACTTCTTCGGCTTCGGGGAGGACGGCGACCGTGATCGCGCTCGTGTGGATGCGCCCGCTCGTCTCCGTCTGCGGCACGCGCTGGACGCGATGCACGCCCGATTCGTGTTTCAACTTCGAATAGACTTTGTCGCCTTCGATGAGCGCGGTGGCCTCTTTGTAGCCGCCGATTCCTGACTCTGAGGTGTTGAGAATCTCCATGCGCCAGCCCTGACGCTCTGCGTAGCGACCGTACATGCGCAGCATCTCGGCGGCAAAGAGCGAAGCTTCATCGCCGCCCGTGCCCGCGCGAATTTCGAGGATGACGTTCTTCTCGTCGTTCGGATCGGTCGGCAGCAACAGGAGGCGCAGGTCTTCTTCGCACCGCTCCAACTGCACTTGCAGAGTCTCGACTTCGACGCGGGCGAGTTCGCGCATCTCTTCGTCGTCCGCGTTCATGTCGAACATCTCACGCGCGCCCGCGAGTTCTTCCTTAATCGTCTTCCACTCGCGATACCGCTTCACCATATCGCCGAGGCTGCGATGCTGCTTGGCGGCTTTGGCATAGGCCGCCTGATCCGCCAGCAGTTCCGGCGAATAAAGTTCTTCCGACAACGCTTCGTAGCGTGCTTCGATCTGTTCTAATTTCTCAAGCATAAAATAGCTCTCAGTAATCAGCCGTCAGCTTTCAACTTCCGGCCTTGTCATTCGTAAATAAACACCCTGCTTGACGATCAATTTGTTCAACTGCTGGCGCAAAAAAAGCTGACAGCCGAAAGTCGGCGGCTCTACTCTAAGAGAGCGGCGTCATGGTGGCTTCCTGCGGTCGCGGTTCGAGTTTGAGCGACTCTTTGAGCGCGTAGAGGGCGACTTCGAGTTGCTTGTCGTCGGGTTCTTTCGTCGTAATGTTTTGCAGCCAGATGCCGGGCAGCGTGATCATTTTGAAGATGAGGCTGCCTTCGCGTCTGGCCGAGAGCCGGATGATCTCATAAGAGAGGCCAGCGATAACGGGCATCAGCGCGAGACGCGTGAGCATGTTCAAGGCGAGCGAATCGAACTTAACGATGGAGAACAGGACGATGGAGACGAGCATCACGACCATCAGGAAACTCGTGCCGCAACGCGGGTGCTGGCGCGGCTGCGTGCGCGCGTGCTCAACCGTGAGCGGCAAGCCCGCCTCCCACGTGAAGACCGTCTTGTGTTCCGCGCCATGATATTCAAAGACGCGCCGGATGTCCTTCAAGAGCGAGAACGAAAAGATCATGATCAGGAAGAACGACATGCGAATGACGCCGTCAACCAGATTGAAGGCCACCGAAGGGCGCACCGGATGGAGATAACCGCGCACGCCGCCCCACGCACGCGCGTACCATGCCTGCTCGCTCGTCGCCGTTTGATTCGTCGCGGACGCGCCCGTCGTTGTGTTGGCGACGCTTTGAGTTTGCGCCATTGCGGCGTTCGCGTTCATCCCGGCGGGCACAGCCCAACCGGCGGCGATGAAGAGCGCGTTGGTTAAGACGAGCGGCGCAACGATAAAGAGCATGACGTTGAAGAAGAGTGCGAAGACGATGGAGCCGATGACGGAGGCGTTGGCGCCGCGCTTCATCTCATCTTCAGCGCGCCGCTCGGTCGGGATGGGAATGAGTCCGGGCACGCCGCCAGTGATTCCCGCGAAGTCGCCTTCGCCCTCGACGACCGCCGGAGTGAGTGCCACCGACGCCACCTCCTGCTCCTGCTCCGCATCTGCGAAGGCTTCGCTCGCGGAATAGTTGAGAGCCTTGATGCCGAGCGCCATCGATTGCACGAGCACCGCTGCGCCGCGTAAGACCGGCAGCCGCAGGAAACGATATTTATCGCTCCACTTCGGCAGAGTTGCGCCCGTGAAGACGATCTCGCCGTCCGCGCGCCTGACGGCGACCGCATAAGCGTTCGGCGTTCGCATCATCACGCCTTCGACGACCGCTTGGCCGCCGACGATTAGGTCTTTTTCGTTTGCACTCACTTTGTTTTTGCTCTCTGAAAATTTACAGGGGGGGTGAGATAACAACGCCGACGCTATCAGGTTCGGAGGTCGCTGTGTGCATCAATGGATGGATGCGCGGGCACGACCGCCGCGCTTGCAAGCGTCGGCGTCAAATTTTGGGTCGCTAATACTGGCCGGAGATAGTCTGCTTCATTGACACAGAGTGCCCGTCGTGCGAGAAACCGGAACGGGCGGGAGCCTCGATGCGCCTCTATTAGCTGGCGGCTTGTTCGCTCGTTGCCGCAGGGGCGGTTTCGGTCTTCTTGCCGTAACGCTTGTTGAAGCGGTCGACGCGTCCGGCGGTGTCCACGAGTTTCTGCTTGCCCGTGAAGAACGGGTGGCAGGCCGAGCAGATTTCGACGTGGAGATCGTCCTTACGGGTTGAACGCGTGGTGAAATTCTCGCCGCAGGCGCAGACGACTTTGATTTCGTTGTATTTGGGATGAATTCCGTCTTTCATGTTTTCCTTCCTCACGACAGATGCGAATTTGGGTCATCTGTCAATCCGGTATGATACTTTTTCGGTATTCTTATCGTCAAGTTAGATGGGGATTTATGGCTTGCGGTGGCCTCTTGGGAACGGCCTGATAAGTTTATTGACAATGCCGTAAACAGCGTGTTAAAAATTCTGCTCGTCACCGCCTTTTTGCTTCTTTGTCAGAACACAAGTCGAAAGTTTTTGAGCATTAAACCCGAACGGCGCACACTCCGCCCGTTTTTCCGTCGAAGTCTAACTTTTCGCTCCGATGATTGACGAGACTGACAAAACGCAGTCCGACGATTCTGCCAACCGCGCGACGGACGACGCGTCCGCGCCTTTACGCCCCGACGACAGATCGCCCAGCCCCGACGGAGAAATTTCACGAGCCGGAAGTTTGCCCGCGCCGCCGCACGCCGACGCGCCGCCCGCGCCCGAAAGTCAGGCCGCGCCGCAGGCGAAAGCTCCTTCGGGACAGTCGCGCGACACCGTGATGGGCGCGTCAACCGGAGACGCGTCAAACGCCGCGCCCGACGCCGCCGACGCGCCGCCCGCCGACGAAACTCCCGAACAGAAACGCGCGCGCATTATCGCCGAGGCGAAAGCGAAAGCCGCCGCCAAGATGGCCGCCGCGAAAGGCAACGCCACCACGGCGGGCGGCGAAACCGCAGCCCCGAAGGCCAAGCCGCCGGGCGTCGCGCCGTCTGCCACCTCCGACGAGGAGAAGGCCGCGCGGATCGCCGAGGCGCGCGCCAAAGCCGCCGCGTTCAAACAAGCGGCGGGCGAGTCTGCCGGGGCGAACAAGACACCGCCCGCGCCGTTTGCCGCTGCCGGTGCGCCTGCCGCCCCTGCTGCTTCTGCTGCGGGTGCGCCGAAAGCTCCCGTCAAGAAGAAAGAGGAAGGGGCGAAGCCTGCGGACGCCTCGCAGCACCCGCTCGTCAAACGCCTGCGGGAAGGTCTGGACGGCGTGGTCATCGAAGCGACGGAGTTTCTCGGCCAGTTGTCCGTGCGCGTCGCGCCCGCGCGTATCGTGGAAGTCTGCGAGTTTCTCAAACGCGATGCGGAGTCGCCGTTCGAATATCTCTCCGATCTCACCTGCGTCCATTTTCCCGAAAACGCGGGCGCGCCTTTCGAGGTCGTCTATAACCTGTATTCGATCAGCGCGAATGTGCGCGTGCGTTTGAAGGCAGAGACGACGGAGGCCGCCGGGATCGAGAGCGTGACGGGCGTGTGGCCGGCGGCAAACTGGTTGGAGCGAGAGGTCTATGATCTCTTCGGCGTGCGCTTCCACAATCACCCGGACTTGCGCCGCATCCTGCTTCCGCCCGACTGGGAAGGCCACCCCCTGCGCAAAGATTACCCGCTCGAACCGGTGGAGAATAACTGGACGGCCAAGCACCTGCCGGAGTTCTCCGACGTGCAGCGCGAACAACTCGAACAACGCCGTGCCTACGGCCTCGAAGCCCTGTCCACGCCGGACGAAAGGCGCGTCCGCGAAATCTTCCGCGCGGGCAAAGAAGTGATGCCGCTCGATAGAAAATGATGAACGATGAACGCGGAACGATGAATGTAAGAGAGCACTCTCTTCATCGGACAGTTTAGCCTTCATCGTTCCGCGTTCATCGTTCCGCGTTCCGCGTTCATCGTTTAACTTTATGCATCAGGTAGAAGTCGCCACCACGCAAGAAACCCTGTTGGACAGCCCGGAAATGGTGCTGAACATGGGGCCGCAGCATCCTTCGACGCACGGCGTCCTGCGCGTCATCCTGAAACTCGACGGCGAGACGGTCATCGATCTCGATTGCGACATCGGCTACCTGCATCGCGGCATGGAGAAGATCGCCGAGCATCGCCTCTACCCGATGATCGCGCCCTATTGGGACAGGCTCGACTACATCGCCGCCGTCTCGAACGGCCTGCTCTGGGTGGAGACGGTCGAACAGATGCTCGGACTCGAAGTGCCGCCGCGCGCGCACTACATCCGCACCGTCCTGACCGAACTCAACCGCATCTCTTCACATCTTCTCTGGCTCGCCACGCACGGACTCGACATCGGTTCCTTCACCGTCCTGCTCTGGGCTTTGCGCGAACGTGAAGAGATTCTAAAGATTTTCGAACGCCAGTTCGGCGCGCGTCTCACCTGTCACGCGTGGCGCATCGGCGGCATGCCGAACGATACTTACGACGGCTTCACGGAAGACGTGACGCAGTTCGTAGACAACTTTCCGCACCGCCTCGAAGAGTACGAGACGCTCCTGTCGGAGAACCGCATCTGGCTCGGTCGCACGGTGGGCATCGGCGTCATCTCGGCGGAGGAGGCCATCGCCATCGGCCTCTCGGGTCCGGCGTTGCGCGGTTCGGGAGTCGCTTGGGACATACGCAAGTCGCGCCCGTATGCCGCCTACGCCGACATGGAATTCGATATCCCCGTCGGCGAAAACGGCGACACCTACGACCGTTACCTCGTCAGGCTCGAAGAGATGCGACAATCGCGGCGCATCGTGCAACAGGCGCTCGCGAAGATGCCGGACGGCCCCGTCAACGCGAAGGTGCCGAAGATCATCAAGCCGCCCGTGGGCGACTATTATCATTCGATTGAAGGACCGAAGGGCGAGATCGGCTGCTACCTCGTCTCGGACGGTTCTTCCAGACCGGCGCGCGTGCGCGTGCGCCCGCCGTGCCTGATCAACTTGCAGGCACTCCGGCAGATGTGCCTCGGCCATCTCGTCGCCGATGTCGTCGCCATCATCGGCACCCTCGACATCGTGCTGGGAGAAATTGATAGATAAAGCAGTGACAGGTGACAGGTGACAGGTGACAGGTTAAAACAACAGAACTTGTCTTTAAACTTGTCTCGATTCCTGCTCGTCACTTGTCACTCGTCACTGGCTTATGAGAGTTGTGAGACTCGCTGTGCAGGAGATGACGCGCGAGCGTTTCGCGCCGTTCGGGATTTTGCTCGATAGTCGCGGGTCGGTGGAGATTGACCTGGGGATGGGCGCGCCGAGTTTGACGGGCGCGACGAGCGAGCGGCGCGCGTTCGAGTTTCAGTTTATGGCGCGGCACAAGCGTACGATGCAGGTCTTTTCGCCTCTGGCCTCTTCGCGTTCAATCATCTGTGTCGCGCCGCCGACCGAGAGAGACGCGCCCGCGTTGGATGAGGTCGTCGCTTTTCTGGTCAACGGGAAATTGCCTTACGCCTATCACAAGGGCACCTGGCACACGCCGCCCTTCGCCGTGGGCGAGTGGGCTTCCTACCTCGTCGTTGACCGCGCCGGAACGCTCGATAGCGATTACGAGTTGGTTGATTTGAAAGCCGTCCACGATTGTACTTTCGAGATCGATGTCTGAGACGCCTCTGCTTTTAACTGGCCGTGAAGTGAAAGAGAGGTGCAAACTATGAGCACAGACCGCACAACCGAAATTCTCAACTACCTGAGCGCGATCAGTCGCGATGTCGGCGAACTGCGCACGGAGGTACACAGTCTCCGCGATGAGATGAGCGCGCGTTTCTCGGAAGTGAATACGCGGATGGATCGTATCGAAACCGAGGTCACACGCCTCGGGCGCGAGCAACGTCTGCTCAACCGTATCGGATCGGTGATGTTGGAGACGCGGGCGGATATTGAGGAATTACAAGAACGCGTAGATGTGCTCGAAGGCAAATAGCGGAGCGTTTGAATCAACTTATGGACATGCTCGCATTATTCGCGCCGCCGGATTTAATCAACGGCCTCCTGCTCAAACTCGGGCTTGGGCGGGAGACGATCAACTACGTCGTCTGGCCGTTCATACAGATCGGCGCGGTGGCTACCGTGCTCGCCGGTTGGGCGGCCTACGCCTCGTATCTCGAACGCAAGATTTCGGCCTTCATGCAGGCGCGTCTGGGTCCGATGCGCGTCGGTCCGTGGGGACTCTTGCAGCCCATCGCCGACGCCATCAAACTGCTCACGAAAGAAGACCTCAAGCCCGACCGCGCCGACACCTATATCTTCTTCTACGCGCCGTTCATCTCGGTGGTGGCAGCCTTCGTCGTCTTCGTCGTGATCCCTTTCGCGCCCGATTGGGGCGTCATTACAGACCTCAACATCGGCCTGCTTTTCGTGCTCTCAGTCTCCTCTGTCGGCGTGCTCGCTCTGATCCTCGCGGGCTGGTCTTCCAACTCGAAATACGCTCTGCTCGGCGGCCTGCGCTCCAGCGCGCAGATGGTTTCTTACGAAGTGGCAATGGGTATGGCGCTCATCGGCGCGCTGATGTTCTCGCGCACGCTCTCTCTGTCGGGCATCGTCTCGGCGCAGGGGCTGGATTCCATCTGGTACATCTTCTATCAACCGCTCGGCTTCATCGTCTTTCTGATCAGCGGCATCGCGGAGAACAACCGCGCTCCGTTCGATCTGCCGGAAGCCGAATCGGAACTCGTGGCGGGTTTTCACACGGAGTATTCGGGGATGCGCTGGTCGCTCTTCTTCATGGCCGAGTACGCGGCGATGATCGTGGTGTCGGCGATTGCGACGGCGGTGTTTCTAGGCGGCTGGTATTTCCCGTTCGTGTGGCGTCTGTCGGCCAGTTACCCGCAACTCTACGTTGCCGTCAGTCTTCTGGTCTTCATCTTGAAGACGGCGTTTCTGCTCTACGTCTATTTCTGGCTGCGCTGGACGTTCCCGCGTTATCGCTACGACCAACTGATGGATTTGGGTTGGAAGTGGATGATTCCCGCCGCGCTCCTCAATATTACGCTCACGGCAATCGCGATCTTCACGGTGCAGGCGCTCGACGGGTGGCGCGGTATGGACACGGTCGAGTCCATCGCGCGCGGCGTGAACCTGACGCGGATAGGCAAAGCGATCATGATCGCGTTCGGCGCGCTCGGCGTGTTCATCGCGGCAGGAATGCTCTCTTACATCAATCACGGCACGCGCGACTTCAACTTGAAGAAGCAGCGGCGCGGTATTCAACTCGTCAACCCGCCCCAAGGCCAAACGGCGGTCGCCAGCACAACGACGGCGGCGGTCGCGTCGGAAGGATAAAGTAAGGATAAAGTTATGCCGGAAGTTTATGTCCCAGAGGCGACCTGGAAAGAGAAGTTAAAACGTTTCTTCCTGATCGATTTGATTCAGGGCTTGAAGCTGACGCTGAAATTCAACGTCGGCGCGTTAACGGACAAGGATTCGGTGGCGGGCAAGGGGATTTACACGGAGCAGTATCCGAAGGTGCGCGCGGAAGTCGCGCCGCGTTTTCACGGCGCGCCGCGTCTCAATATGGACCCGGAGACTTACGAGACGCTCTGCATCGCCTGCAACCTCTGTGCGCTCGCCTGTCCCGAAGATTGCATCGACGTGATCCCGATGGACATCGAGATCGTCACGGCGGGCAAGGCGCGCAAGAAGAAGGTGCTCGACGAATTCATCTTCGACACCTCGCGCTGCATGTTCTGCGCGCTCTGCCAGGAAGCGTGCCCGACCGCCTGCCTCGAACTGACGCAGGAATTCGAACTCGCCACCTACTCGCGCGCAGGCTTCGTCTGGAATCGCGAAATGCTCGAACAGGGACGCGAGACGGTTAAATACGAAAAGTGATGAGTAATGAGTAATGAGTGATGAGCCGAAAGCTCTCACCACTTACTCACCACTCATCACTCATTACTCATCACTCATCACTATGACCTTATCCGGTTGGGAAGCGGTCTTCTTCTGGGTCTTCGCGATTGCCGCGCTCGTGGCGGCGTTGTTGACCATCCTCGCGCGCAATGCCGTCCACTCGGCTCTGTTCCTGATCTCGACGCTCATTTCCGTGGCCGCGCTCTTTATCCTGCTCGGCGCGGAGTTCATCGCGGGCGTGCAGATTCTCGTCTACGTCGGCGGCGTGATGGTGCTCTTTCTGTTCGTCATCATGCTCGTCAACGTGGGCGCGGAGGAGCGCGGCGGCGAGATGTTGTTCAATCGTCCCGCGCAGGTGGCGACGAGCGCGATCTTCCTCGTGCTGCTCTCGCTCGGCTTCATCTACGCCATCCGTCAGGGTTACGAAGGACTACTCATCCGCGACAATCTCGACGCGCCCGCACAGCGTGCGCAACTCGCCGAACGACGCAACGCGGAACAGCAAAATTTGCGGCTGGCGGCAACCGGCACGTCGCGCATTTCGACCGACACGCAACTCGTCGGCGCGAGCCTCTATCGCTTTGCCGCGCTGCCCTTTGAAATCGCGAGCGTGCTTCTCTTAGTCGCCATTATCGGCTCCGTCATGCTCGCGCGGACGGCCAAACAGGAAGAGGCCACCGATGATATTGAGACAAAGGATGCGGGATAAGGGATGCGGGATGAATCAGAAAACATTCAAGCCAACTGGCGGCCACTGTTTTTAATTCATCCCCCGTCCCTCGTCCTCCATCCCCTATCTTTCAACCGCTTATGAACAACTTTATCGCATCCGCGCTCGCATTCGTTTTGCAGGAGGCTGTGCCGGGTCGCTGGCAGATGATCAAGCAGGGCGTGCTTGAGCCAGACCTGTCGAAGTTTCTCGTGATCGCGGCGTTGCTCTTTGTCATCGGCGTGGCGGGCGTGTTGACGCGTCGCAACATCATCGTCATCTTCATGTCCATCGAGTTGATCCTGAACGCGGCCAATCTCAACTTCATCGCCTTCTCGCGCTACTTGCAGGACACGGGCAAGATGAACGCCGTCGCCGGACAGGTCTTTACGATCTTTATCATCGTCGTCGCCGCTGCCGAAGCCGCCATCGGCCTCGGCCTCGTCATCGCGCTCTACCGGAACAAAGAGACGATCTTTATTGACAAGATTGATCTGCTCAAATGGTAAAAAAACAGTGACAAGTGAAGAGTGACAAGTGACGAGTTGGAAAGACAAGTTGTTTTAACCTGTCACCTGTCACCTGTCACTTGTCACTCTTGAATATATGCACAGACTCATCTGGCTCATTCCGCTTCTGCCGCTCGCCGGAGCCGCCATCAACGGGCTGCTCGGACGCCGCCTGCGCTTCTCGGAAACAGTCGTCAGCGTGATTGCGGTGGGGTCGGTCGCGCTCGCGTTTCTGCTCGGCGTGGCGGCGGTCTATTCGTATGGCTTCGGCGGTCATGCACAGTGGCCGCAGCCTTACGTGACGAGCCAGGACGGCGCGTTCGTCTACAGGTGGATTCCGGGCGGCGCAACGGAACTCACGCAGGGCACCGGTCACGGCGTATACCGGGAAATATCCGCAGCCACGCGCGCGAAGACTGAAGAGCGGGCGCGCGAAATTACACGCGAAACCGGCACGCCGCCGAGCGCAGTTCTCATGGGCGGCGAGCCGGAGACGAGGGGCTTGGGCGCGCTGCTCGACGTGGAGTGGAGTTATCAACTCGATCCGCTCTCGTCAATTTTCATCCTCGTCATCACGGGCGTCGGCCTGTGCATCTTCATCTTTGCGACGGGCTACATGCACGGCGATGCGGGCTTCTATCGCTTCTTCGCCTATCTCGGCCTCTTCATGTTCATGATGCTCATCCTCGTGATGGGATCAAACTTCCTGATGATGTTCGTCGGGTGGGAGGGCGTCGGCCTCTGCTCCTACCTGCTCATCGGTTACTACTTCGACCGCAAGGAGGCGGGCGACGCCTCCCGCAAGGCTTTCATCACGAACCGCATCGGCGACTTCGGTTTCGCGCTCGCCGTCTTCGGCATCATCGCCACTTTCGGTTCCACGCAGTATACGCAGGTGATGTCTGCGGCTTCCGGCTACCCGGTCGAACCGCTGGGGCAGTTCGGCCTCATGTCCTGGCTCGCGCTCGGCCTCTTCGTCGGCGCGTGCGGCAAGTCTGCGCAGATACCTCTATACGTGTGGCTGCCCGACGCGATGGCAGGACCCACGCCCGTCTCCGCGCTCATCCACGCCGCGACGATGGTGACCGCCGGCCTCTACATGTTGACGCGCACCAACGTCATCTTCCAGCACTCGCAGACGATGATGCTCGTCGTCGCCATCGTCGGCGCGCTGACAGCCCTGTTTGCCGCGACCATCGGCATCACGCAAAACGACATCAAGAAAGTCCTCGCCTATTCCACCGTCTCGCAACTAGGCTTCATGTTCCTCGCCTGCGGCGTCGGCGCGTTCGCCATCGGCATCTTCCACGTCATGACGCACGCCTTCTTCAAAGCCCTCATGTTCCTCGGCGCAGGCTCCGTCATTCACGGCATGCACCACGAGCAGGACATGCGACGCATGGGCGGGCTTCGGAAGTACATGCCGAAGACTTACCTGACGTTTCTGGCGGGCTGGCTCGCCATCTGCGGCATCATTCCGTTTTCGGGTTTCTGGTCGAAGGACGAAATTCTGTGGAACGCGGCTTCGACCACGCTCATTCCTTACGGCTGGTTACTCTGGCTCGTCGGCACTTTCACCGCCGCCCTGACCGCCTTCTACATGACGCGCCTCGTGGCCATGACTTTCTGGGGGCGCGAGCGTTTCCTCGACGTGGACGCCGGAGGGCAGGCCGACGAAGCGCACGCGCACGGCTACGACGACAAGGGCAAAACGCACGACGCGCACATCGACTCGGCGGGCGACCGCCCGCGCCACGAACCCGGCGAGTATGTCGGCGAACCGCACGCCGGAGCAGCGCACGCGCACACAGACGCGCACGGCGCACCCGTCGCCGTCCATCACGACGCACACGGGCACGGCACGCACATCCCGCACGAGTCGCCTCCCGCCATGTGGATTCCGCTCGCCGCGCTCGCAGTGCTCGCAGTCATCGGCGGCTTCGTCGGCATCAGTCCCGCGTTCACAGGCGGCGCACACGTCGGCGGGCGCATGAACATCGTCAACTGGCTTGAGCCGGTCATCTGGAATCCTTCGACCCGGCAGTTCAACGCGCCGCACGGCGCAGGGGGCGGGGAACATGCGTCTGCGGACACGCACGGCGAGCCAGACGCAATCGCGCAGAATCACGGCGCGCCCGCGACGACGCAAGCCGCGCCCGCCCCGCACTCAGACACCGCGCAATCGTCGCACGCGGCGACCGGAGCGGACGCAAGCCATTCGCCCTACGGCAATGACGCGGGCTTCAACCTCGCGCACGCGGTTGAAGGCGTGACCCATAGCCACCTCTTAACCGAATGGGTCTTCATCATCATCTCGCTCATCGCCGCGGGCATCGGCATGGGACTCGGCTATCTGTTCTACGTGAAGAATCCGCGCCTGCCCGAAGTGTGGGCGACGCGTCTCGGCGCGCTCTATCGCGCGAGCTACAACAAATACTGGGTGGACGAACTCTACGGCCTCCTCTTCACGCGGCGCACGATGGATGCGGCGCGCGGCATCTACGCGGTTGACTCGAAGGGAATTGACGGCGCGGTCAACGGCTCAGCGTGGCTCACGCGGCGCATCAGCCGTTACACAGGCAACTTCGACCGCACCGTGGTTGACGGCGCGGTCAACGGCATTGCCGTCTTTATCGGGCGTCTCATGTCGCCGCTCCTGCGCGCGGCGCAAACCGGGCTGACCGCCAACTACGCGCTCGTCATGGTGCTCGGCCTCGTCGTGGCGGTCGTCTTCTTTTTCAGCGGCGACATCTTGGGTTTAGTGCGCGGAAGGTAGAGCGTCCACCTGTCGTCCGTGCGCCGTCGTCCGTTCTCTCTGACTGTTGACCAATATGAAAATCCCTTACTTACTCTCCATCATCACGTGGCTGCCGCTCGTCGGCGCGCTCATTATCCTGTTCGTGTTCAAAAAGGATAATGCAAACGCGATCAAGAAGTTCGCGACCGGATGGTTCGGGCTGGTCTTCCTCGTGTCGCTCGCGCTCGTCGGATACGACCGTGCGGCGGGCGGGATGCAGTTTATCGAAGACCTCCAGTGGATTCCCATCATCGGCGCGCGCTACCAGATGGGCGTTGACGGCGTGGCCGTCCTGCTCATCGTCCTGACGACTCTGCTCGGCGTCATCGCCGCGCTCTCTTCATGGGAATACATCGGGAAGCGCGAACAGGAATACTACGTGCTCCTGTTGCTGTTGCAGGCGGCGGTGGTCGGCGTCTTCGCTTCGATGGACTTGTTCCTCTTCTATCTCTTCTTCGAAGTCTCGCTCGTGCCGATGTATTTCCTGATCGGCATCTGGGGC
>DASWNS010000036.1:0-5375 GCA_036399115.1 Pyrinomonadaceae bacterium
GCATCACTTCCTCTCGCGCTTCGGGTCCACCGAAAGAGACGACGAGAAGCGCGTCGTACGACTCTGCCGTTCGTGAATCGCTCATCGAAATTTAAATCCCCTTGAACCTGCGCCGCCGCGCACGCGCCGCGCGCGAGTCTATAACTGTCCGTAGTCGAGCAGCCCCGTGTGCATCGTCATCTTCCACTCGTCGCCGACCTTTGCATAGACTTTACAGGCGCGTCCCTGCCAGTGGAAGTCTGCGCCCGCATGGTCGCGCCAGAGCGTGTCCACGTCAACGACGGCGAACGCCCCGTCGCCCTCTGCCGTCAGGACGATCTTAATGATCTCGCGCCGGTTGTGGACGAGTTCGTGCGTGTCGAACAACTCCTGCCAGTTCGCGCGCCAACGCTCGTAGTTGTAACGACCCGCCCAGAAGACCCACGTGGACGGATCGTGCGAGCGCGCATCGGGCGGCCACGGCCAGACCATGTCCGGGTGAAAGACTGTCAACAGCAGGCGGACATCTTTCGTATCCCAAGCGCGCGTCTCGCGTCCGACGATCTCCCTGATCTCGTCTTCGAGCGTTTGCCGGAGTTCTTCCTGCGCCATAATTTTTCAGAGGGCGGCGCGCCGTCTTAGAGCGATTTGCAGTTGAACGGGCGCAGTTTGAAGTAAGCCTTCACCTGCACGCCGGTCATGTAACGCTGCTCGACGATGGTTTCGTAAGGCAGGACGATGGTTCGTTTCGTCACTTGATAACCACCGTTGGCGGCCTTCGTGCTCACGTTCAGTTCGAGCGTCACGCCGTTACTGTTCTTGTCCGTGATGACCACCGAATAGGAGACGGGCGAAGCGTGGTTGGCCGATTGATTTTTGACGTACTCGCCGAAGGCACGCATCTCCTTCTCTTTCGCGGGCATGCTCAGGACGGTGCGCTGCCCGCCGTTGAAATTCGGAATCGTGAGTTCGACGGCGATGTTGTTCTTGTCAACGCGCGGTTTGCAGGTCTTTTGGGCGACCGTCTCGTTCGCGCAGGCGAACAAGAGGCAGGCGAGCACAAGTAGGCCGAAGGGGGTTCTTCTATTTTGCGTCAGCATCAGGGGATACCTCGGGGATTTAGGGGTTTAGGGGTTTGGCTCACACGGCTTGGGAGCGCGCGTGTGAACCCTGAAAAATCTCTAACGAACTTTCAAGCTAACTTCAAGACGAACAAACTCAACCGCGTGTAATGTCTTCGAGGGCGATGCGGTTGTGAAAACGTATGCCGAACGTGTCGCCGGGGAGCGGCACGAGGTCTGCGCGTTGCGGTTCGGTCGGCAGATGAAGGCGCGGCAGATGCATGTCGCCCGCCTCTTCGAGCGCGAGCGTCAAATGATACTCGCCCACCTCCGCGCTCTCGTAATCGTTGGGGTCTTTGACCGCCACCATCTCGACCATCACTTCGCCACGCTCGTTCAAAAAGACGATCCGGAGTTCGCACACGGGGCAGGCGATCTCTTCGGCGTGTAGAGGCATGCGACAACGCGGGCAGCGATGTCGTCCCCAGAAGCGAAGTTTAGCGAGCAGGTTTTCGTGCATGTCTCCGTGCATGTCTCTTACGAGTCTAAAAAAAAGTCTCATTCTAACCCGCGCTCATCTCATGCACAGCTTCGACCAGCGCGACGACATTGTCAACGGGTGTTTCGGGCAGAATGCCGTGCCCGAGGTTAAAGATGTGGCCGGGGCGTCCTGCGGCCTGTTGCAGAATGCGCCCGACGTGCTGGCGAATTATCTTGGGAGAGGTGAACAGAAGGATCTGATCGAAGTTGCCCTGCACGGCGCGGTCGTAGCCGATGCGCCGCCAACCTTCTTCGAGCGGGACGCGCCAGTCGAGGCCGATCACGTCGCCCCCGGCTTCGCGCATGAGTTCGAGGAGCGTCGCCGTTCCCGTCCCAAAGTGTATCACGGGCGTGCCCGGCGAAATGTTGCGAATTGCTTGCAATGTGTGGGGGAGGACAAATTCGCGGTAATCTTCGGGGCTGAGACAGCCGACCCACGAGTCGAAAAGCTGTACGGCCTGCGCGCCCGCCGCGATCTGCGCGTTGAGATAGAGCGGGAGCGCGCGTGCTATCCTTGCCATTAAGGCGTGCCACGCGCCTTTGTCGGCGTGCATCAGGCGTTTCGTGTGAATGTAGTTTCGAGAAGAACCGCCTTCGATGATGTAGGAGGCGAGCGTGAAGGGCGCGCCCGCGAAACCGATCAGGGGCAGTCCGGGCGGCAAGGCGCGCCGCGTCGTGCGGATGGCCTGCATCACGTAGTCCAGACTTTCGATTGTTTCCAGTTCGCGCAGGCGATCCACGTCAGCCGACGTGCGCACCGGATTGTGTATGACAGGGCCTTCGCCTTTGGCGAATTCGAGTTCGAGGCCGAGCGGTTCGAGGATCAGGAGGATGTCTGCGAAGATGATCGCGGCGTCCACGCCGAGGCGTTCGGCGGCGTAGACGGTGACTTCGGCTGCGAGGTCGGGCGTCTTGCAGAGTTCGAGAAAAGTGGTGCGGGCACGCACTTCGCGGTATTCCGGCATGTAGCGTCCAGCCTGTCGCATCAACCAGACGGGCGTGTAGGGCGCGGGTTCGCGGCGGCAGGCGCGCATGAAAGGACTGTTATAGAGCGCGTCGGAAGTTGAATTATCGCGCGTCGGAGTGTCGCTGGCGAGAGTTGCGGCTTGGGTCGGGGGCTTCGTCGTCAAGTTCTTCAGTCCACGTTCACGAAACTTGGGGCAGCGGCGGGGCGTACAAAATTGCTTGAGACGGCGACGCCCTCCTGAAAAATCCGTCCCGCTCAGACAAGAGCAGACTACAATATGTAACCCCCTGAGCGCGAGTCGCCGCAGGGCTTTCCGCCTCATCTGAACCATTTTAATGCGACGTGAGTGCGTCGTCCGCGAGATCGGGAGCGGCGGGCGCGAAATTATTTGCCACAAACGAAGCGCGGGCGGTGTTTACAGTGATGAGAGCGTCGAAGATGAGCGACACAGCAGAGGCTCTAAAAAATCCAGTGGCTACCCCCGCCCACCAGACTGCGAGAGACGCGACGCTCGGCTTTGACGAGGCATTTATGTTGCACCATCGCGCCGTCTACAACACGTCATACGCGCTTTTGCGCGACGCCGGGCTGGCCGAAGACGTGACGCAGGAAGTTTTCCTGCGGCTCTATCGCCAACTCGACGCAGAGCCTCCGGCGGACGAGTT
Organism: Pyrinomonadaceae bacterium; assembly: GCA_036399115.1. Classification (GTDB taxonomy): domain Bacteria; phylum Acidobacteriota; class Blastocatellia; order Pyrinomonadales; family Pyrinomonadaceae; genus JAIVJZ01. The sequence goes on from DASWNS010000036.1 coordinate 3,213, forward strand.
TTTGCGCCCGTGGCTGCTCCGCGTGGCGATCAATTTGTCGCACAACACGATGCGCAGCCGCACGCGTTCGGTGGCGCGCGAAGAGGAGTTTGCGAAGCAGACAATCGGGACGGACGGGCTGACCGCCCCGCTCGACGCAGATTACGAACGCCGCACAGAGATTGAAGAAGCGCGCCGCGCGCTCGAAAAAATTGAGGAGCCGATGCGTAGTTGCCTCTTGCTCAAGCAGCAGGGCTTGTCTTATCGCGAGATCGCTGCCACCCTGTCAATCAACGAAACTTACGTGGGCAGTCTCGTGGCGCGCGGGCGCAAGGAGTTCGCACGGGTATATGGAAAGATCGGAGGACGCCGGTGATGGAAACCTGTCTCGATGAAGGAACGCTGCAAGCTTATCTCGACGGCGAACTCGCTCCCGAAATGCTGAACGGCATCGCCGTGCATCTCTCCGCCTGCGCCAACTGCGCCGCCGCCGCACACGCGGCGGAACAGGAACTCGCGCTCTTCTCCACGGCCTTTGCCCCCGCGCTCTCTGCGAACGTGCCGACGGCGAAACTGCGCGCACGCCTCGACGATGCGATTGCGGAGTTGAACCAGCCGCAACGCGAATTTGCGACGCTGCCCGCCACCGCGCGCCTGCGCTCTTTCTTCGGCTCCATAGCCGTCTCTTTAAAGACCTTTACGCCGCGTCAGGCCACCGCCTTTGCGAGTTTCCTCGTCGCCGTCGCGCTCGCCGTCGTCTTCTTCGCGCTGATAGCCACGCCGGATAAGCCTCAAGCGACAGGCGGAGAAATTGCGAAAAACGAACGACCTTCAAACGAACGACCTTCAAACGAAAAACCTTACGCGTCCGTACCTTCCGCCGCGCAGACCCAGAAGCCCGATCCGACGCACGACAGCACAGCGCGGTTAATCCAGAGCGGAGAAGTTAACGCTCCTGCTGCGACCGCGCGGCGCGAAGGGCGTGCAGGCTCCGTGAAGGCCAATTTGAATGTTCGTCCGCAAGCCGTGGAGACGAGCGTGGAGCGGGGCAGCGCGCCGGAAGGCGTGAACGCCAGCGTCGCGGCGAAGGTCGAGCCGATGCTGGAAGACGAAAAGACTTATATCAGTTCCATCGCTTCGCTCACTTCCGCCATCGAGGCGCAAGGGGCGGAGGGGCTGACGCCGACTCTGCGCGCCGAGTATGAGCGCAATCTGGCGGTCGTCAACCAAGCGATCATCTCGTCGCGCGTGGCGGCGCGGCGCAACCCGCAAGACACGGACGCGAAAGAGTTTTTGCGTACCGCTTACCAGAACAAGGTCGAGTTGTTGAGCGCGGTGGCCGATCAGGCGCAAATCGCCAGCAGCCGCGATTAACTCGCTCAGTCCGACGTGATTGATCTCACACATTTCAAGCGGCGCGCTGGCCTTGATATCAACGCCGCCGGATTATTAAAGGAACTTTTTACAGGATGAGACGGAATAGCTCTTATATCTCGGCAGTCGCCGTGTGCCTGTTGCTCGCGTTGCTGGCGTGCCCGTTCAGTTCGGGAACCGCCGCGCCCGCCGTGCGTGAAAGTTTAGCGGGCGACCGGAGCGTGCACGGGGGCGGCGACCCGACCGTGACAGCCGAACAGACCCTCGCGGCGGAGGCGACCGTGACGCTTTTGGCCTGTATCGAATCGGGCGACGTGGTGGTGCGCGCATGGGATCGCAGAGAGGTGCGCGCCCGCTCGAACGACGCCTCGCGCATCGAACTGCGCCGCGCCGACGCCACCAGCGAGCCGAATCCGGCGACGCGCATCGAAGTGCTCGTCGCTAAAGACGAGGCCGAACCCGCGCGCCCCGGCCTGTGCAGCAATTCCGGCAATCTGGAACTCGACGTGCCGCACGGCAGCACCGTCCAGATCAAAGGCAACACGGGCGACGTGAGCATCACGGGCATCGCCAACGTGCGGGCGAAGACCTTGAGCGGCGACATAGAGTTGCAGCGCATCACGAAGTCAACCGAGGCTTGGAGCGCGAACGGCACGATTGTGATGAGAAATTCGAGTGGGCGCGTGCGTCTGGAGACGATCAGCAGCGAGATCGTGGCAAGCGATCTCGGGGCGGACGGGGCGAGCGACGAGTTTTTCGCCAAGTCTGTGAGCGGCGAAATCTCGCTCGCCAAGCTGGCGCACACGCACG
>DASWNS010000037.1:0-2656 GCA_036399115.1 Pyrinomonadaceae bacterium
GCCTGCTTCGCGCCGCCGAGGATTTGAGCGACACTAAGCGCAAGGAAGAGTACGAACCCCGGCTCGACGTGCTCGAAACGCTCATCCGCGACGCGTGGCTCCTCTCGCTCGACCCCAAAACAAAGATCGTCAACGAAGACATACGCGAACGGCTCGCACGCTTCGGCGCGCAACTCGAAAGCCGCCGCGTCGCCGACTGGATGACGCGCATCCAGAATTTGCGCGGCCAACTCGCCGTCAACATCAACCGCCGCGTCGCCACCGACGCCCTGTTTCTCTCGATGGCCGGGGCGTAGAAAAGGCGCGAGCGCACAAGGCAAAAGGTTAGGGGCAGAGGAAAGACCGTCTTACGGCGTCTCCCTCTGCCCCTGACCTTTAATCCTGTGCCCTGCTTTTATCTTTCGATTGTGACGAGTTCGGGCGTCTCCTGCGTTTTCGCCGACGCGCCTTCGGCCACCAGTTTTTCCGTCTCCGCGACGAAGGCTTCCACGATGTCTGCGCCCGCCACTTTGCGCATCGGTTTGCCGTCCTTGTAGATCATGCCGACGCCGCGCCCGAAGGTGACTCCGAGTTGGCTGTCGTGCGCCTCGCCCGGTCCGTTGACGGCGCAGCCCATGATCGAGAGATGCAGAGGCTCTTCGATATGCGCCAGCCGACGCTCGATCTCCGTCACGATGCCGACGAAATCATCCACGTCCAGCCGCCCGCACGTCGGGCACGCCACGACCGTCACGCCGCGCTGGCGCAACTCCAGAGATTTCAAAATCTCCCACGCCACGCGCACCTCTTCGTGCGGTTCGGCGGCGAGCGAGACACGAATCGTATCGCCGATGCCTTCGTGCAAAAGGATGCCGAGGCCGATTGATGATTTGATCGACCCGCTGAAAGCCGTGCCCGCTTCCGTCACGCCGAGATGCAACGGGTAATCAACCTGCGCGGAGAGCAAGCGATACGCGGCCACCGTGCGATGCACATCCGATGCCTTGAGCGAGACGATGATGTCGTTGAAATTTAGGTCTTCGAGAATGCGTATGTGGCGCAAGGCCGATTCGACCATCGCTTCCGGCGTCGCCGTGCCGTATCGCGCCAGTAAGTCTTTTTCGAGCGAGCCGCCGTTGACGCCGATACGAATGGGGACGTTTTGCGATTGCGCGGCGCGCGTCACTTCGCGCACGCGTTCGTGCGCGCCGATGTTGCCGGGATTCAGGCGCAACTTATCGACGCCCGCGTCCAGAGCCATCAGAGCCAGTTTGTAATGGAAGTGAATGTCCGCGACGAGCGGCACTTGCGGCACGCGCCGCCTGATCTCTTTGAGCGCGAGGGCGGCTTCCTTGTCCGGCACGGCGAGCCGGACGATCTCGCAGCCCGCGCTCAACATCTCTTCGATCTGTTTGACCGTGCCGTCGACATCGGACGTGTCCGTCTTCGTCATCGACTGCACAGCGACGGGCGCGCCGCCGCCAACCTGCACATTCCCGATCCTGACCGCTCTCGTCTCTCTCATAAAGTCACAAGTCCAGAGTCTCAAGTCCCAGGTCGCAAACCGTTGTGACGTGGGACTCGAAACCTATTTCGCCGGTTGTGTCGCCGCCGGTTTGTCGTCCGAGGCTCCTAAGCGCGAAACCTCTTTGAGCAGGTCGTTGGTGATGACGAATCCCATCAGGAGGAGCAGCATCACCATGCCGACTTGCTGTATGCGCTCGCGCACGGTCATCGACATCTTGACGCCGATCCAGCCGAGGATCGCTTCAATCCACAACAGGAAGATCGCGCCGCCGTCGAGCACGGGGATCGGCAGCAAGTTGACGACGCCGAGATTCAGGCTCAGGAAGCCGAGCATCGTGAAGACTCCCGCCCAACCCAGTTTATTGGCGGCGGTGGAAGACGCGCGGGCGATGCCGATTGGTCCGGAGAGCGATTCGCGCGCCGAACGCTGGCCGCGAAAGATCTGCGCGAAGGCTGCGCCCGTCATGCGCAGAATTTCGAGATTGCGATTGACGGAATGCTGGAACGCGGCCACGGGACCGACGCTGCGCTGCGGCAGGAGCGTCGTCGGGACGAAACCGAGTTTCCCTTCGGCGTTAGTCTGCGCGGTGAGTTCCTGTCGCTGCCCTTCGCGTTCGACGGTCAGGCGCACGGCTTCGTTCCGGTGTGCCTGAACGAAGGCGAGCACGTCGAAGTGGTCGCGCACAGCCTCGTTGTTCACCGCCACCACGCGGTCGTTCGCACGCAAGCCCGCCTGTTCGGCAGGCGACCCGGCGATCACCTCCGTAACCATCACGGGATGTACGCCGTAGTCGAGACGAAAATCAATTTCGCCGATGCTCTCGCCCTCTTCGGTATATCTGGTCGGCTTGATGGTCAAGTCCACGCGTTGACCGTTGCGTTCCACGACCATCGGCAGAGGTTGTTCGGGCGAGAGGCTCACGTCGCCGCGAATCCGGTCCCAGGAAGGATTCTCTTTGCCGTTAAAGGAGACGATGCGGTCGCCCGCACGCAGGCCAGCCGCTTCGGCGACGCCGCCGGGCTTCATGTAGCGGATGACGGGCGAGGTCGGAGTAGCGGGAATGCCGGAGATCATCGCGCCTGCCCAGAAGACCGCGAGCGCGGTCAAAATATTCATCGTCGGCCCCGCCACCATGACGAGAAACTTCTG